>NZ_AEWE02000113.1:19238-45982 GCF_000190455.2 Pseudomonas sp. TJI-51 | reverse complement strand
TGGCTTGCCGGCGATAAGGCCAGTGCCGTTTCAGAGCCTTACACTGGCAAAGGTCGATTCGTTACGCGCCTGGCTCAGGGCAGCCATCGGCCCGCTGTGCGGCGACAAGGTCATGGCCTGCGGAATCGGCATCATTGCCACCTGCTGCGTGGTGTTGGAGCCCACGCGCTCATCACGCGGCGGAATGCCGAAGTACTCGCGGTAGCATTTGGAGAAGTGCGGCGTGGAGACGAAACCGCACACCGATGCCACTTCGATGATCGACATGGGTGTCTGTTTGAGCAGCTGCCGGGCACGGATCAGGCGCAGCTTCAGGTAGTAGCGCGACGGCGAGCAGTGCAGGTACTTCTGGAACAACCGCTCGAGCTGGCGCCGCGACACCGACACATACACCGCCAACTCGTCCAGGTCGATCGGCTCTTCCAGGTTGGCTTCCATTAGCGCGACAATTTCCTGCAGTTTCGGCTGGTTGGTGCCGAGCATGTGCTTGAGCGGCACGCGCTGGTGATCCTGCTCGTTGCGAATGCGCTCGTAGACGAACATTTCGGAAATGGCCGCCGACAGCTCACGGCCGTGGTCGCGGCTGATCAGGTGCAGCATCATGTCCAGCGGCGCGGTGCCGCCAGAGCTGGTGAAGCGGTTGCGGTCGAGGGTGAACAGGCGGGTACTCATGTTGACCCGCGGGTAGGCCTCCTGCATGGCGGCCAGGCATTCCCAGTGCACGCTGCAATCAAAGCCGTCGAGCAGGCCGGCGCAGGCCAAGGCCCAGCTGCCCGTGCACACGGCACCCAGGCGCCGCGACTGACGCGCCTGGGCTTGCAGCCAGGTCACGTGCTCGCGGGTAACGGTGCGCTGAATGCCTACACCACCGCAGACAATAACGGTGTCGATCGCAGGGGCGCTGTGCATGGCCGCGTCCGGGGTAATCTGCAAACCATCGCTGGCCCACACTTGGCCGCCATCGACCGTCAGCGTGTGCCAGCGGTACAGTTCGCGGCCGGACAGCTGGTTGGCCATGCGCAGGGGCTCCACAGCCGAAGCCAGGGAAATCAGGGTGAAATTGTCCAATAGAAGAAACCCGATGGACTGGGGTGCTGTGCGGTTCTGGGACGGGGTCCCGGAGGTGTAGGACGTCATCGCGGTTTCTCCTCACACAAATGCTGGATGTGCCTCAGGCGGGCACTCATTTTCTTGTTATTGCCCCCGCCACATGCCGGGGGGGTGGGTGACCATTACCTACGCAAACGCCGTGCCTGAAATTGAATGGCCATCCAAAAAAACCTGAAAACGACCCCTTTGTCAGGCAAATCATAGGCTTTGGATGTGCTGGCCAAGTTGTCTCAAACAGCCGTGCTAGGCGCCGTGCGGGTAACGGCTGAGCAGTTTGGTGACACGCCATGGGGCAGTTGCCCAGAAACGACACTGTTTAGTGTCACCGACAAGCCCCACACTGATTACGACATCCGGCAATTGGCAGATTCGAGTGCACCATAAAGGAGCATTGGCAGGCATTTTGCGCTGCCTTGAAACTCGAAGGCCTCTTGCCGGGTTCAACCGCCAAGAGGCCCTGGGTACCTACTGAAACATCAGCACTCGATGGCACTGACCGCCAGGCCACCGCGGGAGGTTTCCTTGTACTTGTCGTGCATGTCGGCCCCGGTGTCGCGCATGGTACGGATCACCTGGTCGAGGGAAATGAAGTGCTCGCCATCGCCACGCAGGGCCATTTGCACCGCGTTGATGGCTTTTACCGCAGCAATCGCGTTGCGCTCGATGCACGGCACCTGCACCAACCCGCCCACCGGGTCGCAGGTCAGCCCCAGGTTGTGCTCCAGGGCAATTTCCGCGGCGTTTTCCAGCTGCGCCGGGGTCGCGCCCAACACTTGCGCAAGACCGGCCGCGGCCATGGCGCAGGCAGAGCCGACCTCGCCCTGGCAGCCTACTTCGGCGCCGGAGATGGAGGCGTTCTTCTTGCACAGGATGCCGACCGCCGCAGCGCCCAGGAAGAAATCGGTAACACTGGACTCGTCCACCTCATCGCTGAAGCGCATGTAGTAGTGCAACACCGCCGGGATGATGCCCGCCGCGCCGTTGGTAGGCGCCGTCACCATGCGCCCGCCTGCAGCGTTCTCTTCGTTGACAGCCAGGGCGAACAGGTTGACCCACTCCATGGCGCTCATGGTCGAGCCGATCACGTTAGGCTTGCCGATTTCCTGCAGGCTGCGGTGCAGTTTGGCGGCGCGGCGGCGCACATTGAGCCCACCGGGCAACGTGCCCTCGTATTTCAGGCCGTTGTTGACGCATTCCTGCATGGCTTGCCAGAGCTTGCGCAAGCCGGCGTGAATCTCTTCTTCACTGCGCCAGACCTTTTCGTTGGCCATCATCAATTGCGACACGCTGAGGTCGTTTTGCTTGCACAGCTGCAGCAGCTCGGCGGCGCTGTTGAAATCGTACGGCAGCACCGTCTGGTCGGCATCCAGCACACCACTGGCGGCCTGCGCGGCATCCACCACAAAGCCGCCACCCACCGAGTAATAGGTGTCTCGGTGTAACTCGCCCTGCTCGCCTTCGGCAATCAAGGTCATGGCGTTGGGGTGGTAGGGCAGGTTCTCGTCCAGCAACAGCATGTCGCGCGCCCACACGAACTCGACAGGCAGGCGCCCGTCCAGCTTGAGGGTATTGGTTTCGCGCAGGTCGGCGATGCGCGGCACGATCTGGGTCGGGTCAATGGCGTCTGGCCATTCCCCCATCAGCCCCATGATGGTGGCGTTGTCGGTGCCGTGGCCGACGCCGGTGGCCGACAGCGAGCCATACAGGCGCACCTCGACCCGCCGTACCCGTTCCAACTCGCCGCGCTCGCGCAGCCCTTGGACAAACAGGGCGCCAGCACGCATGGGGCCGACGGTGTGGGAGCTGGAAGGCCCGACACCGATCTTGAACAGGTCGAACACGCTGATGGCCATTACCGAATCACCTCTTGCTGGGCTTGTCTGTGCGCGCCATGCGCACGGCGGGGTAGCTGCTAGGCTCAAGCAGGGCCGCCTTGAATTGCCAGCATCATCGGGCTTTTACCGGCCGCCTCGCCGTCTGCAACCGACGCCATTTTGTCCAGCAGCGCCGCACCGGTTTTACCGGGGGAATGGGCCCGACACGCCGTTTTCCATCGGCCTGGTGACGCAAAAATGCGGGCGAGGGGTTGGAAAAATCCATAAGCGACATCGCCCATACTGGATACGACCCGTTCCGTACTAGATACGACCCTACCAGTAGGCGATTGCCCGGCGGTGGAGGATTATCGAAAGCGACTCGTAAAGCACGGCCACGCATCCTGCCCTCTGCAGGCCTGGTCGACCGGACCGTCAGAACGTTCGGCGACCCACGCGAACCCGAAGACAAAATCTCAGGAGTCCACCCATGAAAGGTACACCCTCGCTGTTGCTGGTTGCGTTGCTGTCCGCACCGTTGCTGGCTCAGGCCGCCGAGCCCGAGCAGTGCCAGACGGTCCGTTTCTCCGATGTCGGCTGGACCGACATCACGGTCACCACTGCGACCACCAGCGTTGTGCTCGAAGCACTGGGTTACAAAACCCACACCACCATGATCTCGGTACCGGTGACCTACAAGTCGCTGGCTACCGGCAAGGACCTGGATGTGTTTCTCGGCAACTGGATGCCGACCATGGAAAACGATATCAAGCAGTACCGCGACGCCGGCACTGTGGACACCGTGCGCGCCAACCTGGAAAACGCCAAGTACACCCTGGCCGTGCCCCAGGCGCTGTATGACAAGGGCCTGAAGGATTTCAGCGACATTGCCAAGTTCAAGCAGGAGCTGGGCGGCAAGATCTACGGCATCGAACCCGGCAACGATGGCAACCGCACCATCCAGAGCATGATCGACAAGAACGCCTTCGGCCTGAAAGACGCCGGCTTCAAGCTGGTGCAGTCCAGCGAGGCCGGCATGCTGTCGCAGGTCGACCGGGCGCAGAAGCGTGGCGAAGCCATGGTGTTCCTGGGCTGGGAACCGCACCCGATGAACACCCGCTTCAAGATGCAGTACCTGACCGGCGGGGACGATTACTTCGGCCCCGACTTCGGCAAGGCGACCGTATACACCAACACCCGCAAAGGCTACGTGCAGGAGTGCAGCAACGTTGGCCAACTGCTGAAGAACCTGTCGTTCGAGCTCAAGGATGAAAGCACCATGATGGGCTACGTCCTGGACGACAAGATGAAGCCCGAGGCCGCTGCCAAGAAATGGCTCAAGGACAACCCAGGCAAGCTGGACACCTGGCTGGCCGGCGTGACTACCGTGGATGGCAAACCCGGCCTGGAGGCGGCCAAGGCCAAGCTGACGCAATAACGCAATTCGCCATAGCGCTACCTCGGGGCAAGACCGTGCCTGCCCCGGGTTGAGTTCAATCTATGCAGGTGGAAGCTCGCTATCATGCTTATCGATCAGAAAATACCGCTGGGTCAGTACATCGCCTCGTTCGTTGAATGGCTGACCCTGCACGGCGCGAATTTCTTCGACGCCATCGCACAGGGCCTGGAGTTCATGATCCACGGCGTCACCAGTGCCTTGACCTGGTTCAACCCGTTCGTCCTCACCGCCCTGTTCGCCGCCCTGGCGCACCTCATCCAGCGTAAATGGTCGCTGACCGCATTCGTCGCCCTGTCGTTCCTGTTGATTCTCAACCTGGGTTACTGGCAGGAAACCATGGAAACCCTGGCACAAGTGACCTTCGCCACCGTGGTGTGCGTGGCCATCGGTGTGCCGCTGGGCATCGTCGCCGCGCACAAACCCATGTTCTACACCGCCATGCGCCCGGTGCTCGACCTGATGCAAACGGTACCCACCTTCGTGTACCTGATCCCCACCCTGACGCTGTTCGGCCTGGGCGTGGTGCCAGGGCTGATCTCGACCGTGGTGTTCGCCATTGCCGCCCCTATCCGCCTCACCTATCTGGGCATCTGCGACGTACCGCAGGAGCTGATGGACGCCGGCAAGGCGTTTGGCTGCTCGCGCCGCCAACTGCTCACCCGTATCGAACTGCCGCATGCGATGCCCAGCATCGCCGCCGGCGTTACCCAGTGCATCATGTTGTCGCTGTCGATGGTGGTGATCGCCGCCCTGGTCGGCGCTGACGGCCTGGGCAAACCTGTGGTCAACGCACTGAACACCGCCGATATTTCCCTGGGCTTCGAAGCGGGCCTGGCGATCGTGCTGCTGGCGATCATGCTCGACCGTATCTGCAAGCAACCGGAACTGCCGGTAAGGGGTGAAGCATGAGCATCATTCGTTTCGAAGACGTCGACGTCATTTTCTCCAACAAGCCACGCGAGGCGCTGGCACTGCTGGACAAAGGCCAGACTCGCGAGCAGATCCTCAAGCAGACCGGCCTGGTGGTGGGCGTCGAAAAAGCCAACCTGGACATCCAGAAGGGCGAGATCTGCGTGTTGATGGGCCTGTCCGGTTCGGGCAAGTCGAGCCTGCTGCGCTGCATCAACGGCCTGAACACCGTCAGCCGCGGCAAGCTGTTTGTCGAACATGAAGGCAAGCACATCGACATCGCCCACTGCACCCCGGCCGAGCTGAAAATGATGCGCACCAAGCGCATTGCCATGGTGTTCCAGAAGTTCGCCCTGATGCCCTGGCTGACGGTACGCGAGAACATCAGCTTTGGCCTGGAAATGCAGGGCCGGCCAGAAAAGGAACGGCGCAAACTGGTCGACGAGAAGCTTGAGCTGGTGGGCCTGACCCAGTGGCGCAACAAGAAGCCGGACGAACTGTCGGGCGGCATGCAGCAACGTGTTGGCCTGGCCCGCGCGCTGGCGATGGACGCCGACATCCTGCTGATGGACGAACCCTTCTCGGCACTGGACCCGCTGATCCGCCAGGGCTTGCAGGACGAACTGCTGGGCCTGCAGGCAAAACTGAGCAAGACCATCGTATTCGTCAGCCATGACCTGGACGAGGCGTTGAAGCTGGGTAGCCGTATCGCGATCATGAAAGATGGCCGGATCATCCAGTACAGCAAGCCGGAAGAAATCGTGCTAAACCCGGCCGACGAGTACGTGCGTACCTTCGTCGCCCACACCAACCCGCTAAACGTACTTTGCGGCCGCAGCCTGATGCGCAGCCTGGACAACTGCAAACGGGTCAATGGTTCGGTGTGCCTCGACCCGAGCGGCGACTCGTGGCTGGACCTGGGCGAAGGCAACTCGATCAAGCGCGCACGCCAAGGGCAAAACGGCCTGGAGATGCAGCAATGGGCGCCGGGGCAGTCGGTGGAAGGCCTGGGGCGTCGGCCGACGCTGGTGCATGCGGACATCGGCATGCGTGAAGCGCTGCAGATTCGCTACCACACCGGCAACAAGCTGGTGCTGCAGGAGAACGACAAACTGGTGGGGATTCTGGGGGATACCGAGCTGTATCACGCATTGCTTGGCAAGAACCACGGGTGATGCAATTGGGGCCGCGCTGCGGCCCTTTCGCGGGCACGCCCGCTCCCACAGTGTAGGAGCGGGCGTGCCCGCGAAGGGCTGCCAAGCAGCCCCAATCAATATTTCAGCGAACGACGATCCCGCGCGCTGCCATGTAGGCCTTGGCCTCCGGCACCGTGTACTCGCCAAAGTGGAAAATGCTGGCCGCCAACACCGCGCTGGCATGCCCTTGCAGAATACCGTCAGCCAGGTGCTGCAGGTTACCCACCCCCCCCGAGGCAATCACTGGAATACCCAGCGCATCGCTGATGGCCCGGGTAACACCCAGGTCGAAGCCGCTCTTCATGCCGTCCTGGTCCATGCTGGTCAGCAGAATCTCGCCGGCACCCAGGCCCTCCATCTTCTTCGCCCATGCCACCGCATCCAGCCCGGTCGGCTTGCGCCCACCGTGGGTGAAGATTTCCCAGCGGGGTTCTTCACCCGGCCCGGACACCTTCTTGGCGTCGATGGCCACGACAATGCACTGCGAGCCAAAACGGTCTGCCGCCTCGCCCACGAACTCCGGGTTGAACACCGCGGCGGTGTTGATCGACACCTTGTCTGCCCCGGCATTGAGCAGGTTGCGGATGTCCTGCACGGTACGCACGCCACCGCCCACGGTCAGCGGGATGAACACCTGGCTGGCCATGCGCTCGACGGTATGCAGGGTGGTATCGCGGCCATCGACGCTGGCTGTGATGTCGAGGAAAGTGATTTCGTCGGCACCCTGCTCGTTGTAGCGACGGGCAATTTCCACCGGGTCGCCGGCATCACGGATGTTCTCGAACTTGACGCCCTTGACCACCCGGCCGTTGTCCACGTCCAGGCAAGGGATGATGCGTTTAGCTAAAGCCATGGAAGCTCCTGGGGGCAGCTGCAAGCTTCAAGCGGCAAGCTGCAAGATAAAGCAGTACGCGGTCCGGCTTTTCTCTTGCAGCTTGCAGCTTGCAGCTTGCCGCTCCTATTCAATAGTTGTCGCAGAAGGCCTGGGCCTCGGCCACGTCGAGGGTGCCTTCGTAGATGGCACGGCCGGTGATGGCGCCGATGATGCCGGGAGCCTTGGCGTCCAGCAGAGCCTTGATGTCACCCAGGTTGTGAATGCCGCCCGAGGCAATTACCGGAATCGAGGTGGCTTCGGCCAATGCCTTGGTGAATGGCACGTTGCAGCCTTGCATCATGCCGTCCTTGGCGATGTCGGTGTAGACGATCGCCGAAACGCCATCGGCCTCGAAACGCTTGGCCAGGTCGATGACCTGCACCGAGCTGACTTCGGCCCAGCCGTCGGTGGCGACGAAGCCGTCCTTGGCATCCAGGCCAACGATGACCTTGCCCGGGAAGGCCTTGCACGCCTCGGCGACGAACGCTGGCTGCTTGACCGCCTTGGTGCCGATGATCACATAGCTGACGCCAGCCTTGACGTAGTGCTCGATGGTTTCCAGCGAACGAATGCCGCCGCCGATCTGAATCGGCAGGGTGGGGTAGCGCTTGGCAATGGCAGTGACCACTTCACCGTTGACCGGCTGGCCTTCGAAGGCGCCGTTGAGGTCGACCAGGTGCAGGCGGCGGCAGCCACCCTCGACCCACTTGGCGGCCATGCTCACCGGGTCGTCGGAGAATACCGTGGAGTCTTCCATACGGCCCTGGCGCAGGCGCACGCAGGCACCGTCCTTCAGATCGATAGCGGGGATAATCAGCATGCTCTTTCCTTCGTCAATTCAAGCGGCAAGTTGCAAGCGACAAGCTGCAAGCAATGCGCGTCGTGTATTCGATAGGCGATCCAGCTTCGGCTTGCAGCTTGAAGCTTGCAACTTTCAGCTTTTTTCAAGCGCCCACAGATCGCTTTCGATGCTCTCGAACCGCTCCTTGAGGTGCAGCTGAACATCGGCAATCGCCCTGTTGTAGTAATGGGGTGCAATTTCTTTGCTGAACAGCTCAAGGACCTCAGCCACCTCGAAAGACCCCAGCTCCAGCTCGAAACGGTCTTCGAGGAAGCGTTTGAGCGTAGCGAGCGCGTCGCGCTCCTGCTCAGGGGCCAGGGTGATGATCGGGGCCTTGGTCTTTGACCTGCTCATTTACCAACGCCCGTCCCAGGCGACGAAATTCTGCAGCAGCTGCAGGCCATGGGTATGGCTTTTCTCTGGGTGGAACTGCACGGCGAAGCGCGAGCCATCGGCCAGTGCGGCAGCGAAATCGACGCCGTAGTGGCCACGGCCGACCACCTGGCCCGGCTTGCCGGCATTGATGTAGTAGCTGTGCACGAAATAGAAACGTGCGCGGTCCGGAATGTCGTGCCACAGCGGGTGGTGGATGGTCTGGCTGACTTCGTTCCAGCCCATGTGCGGCACCTTCAGGTGCTCGCCGTCTTCTTGCAGGTCTTTGCCGAAGAAGCGCACCTGGCCGGGGAACAAACCGATGCAGTCGACGCCGGTGTTCTCCTCGCTGTGTTCGAGCAGTGCCTGCATACCCACGCAGATGCCCAGGAACGGCCGGTCCTGGCTGACTTCGCGCACCAGGCTGTCGAAGCCCAGGCGGCGGATTTCGGCCATGCAGTCGCGAATCGCACCTACCCCAGGGAACACCACGCGATCCGCCTCGCGGATGACCGCCGCATCACTGGTAACCAGCACTTTACCGGCACCGACGTGCTCGAGTGCCTTGGCCACCGAGTGCAGGTTGCCCATGCCATAGTCGATTACGGCTACCGTCTGCATTTACAGGCACCCTTTGGTGGACGGCATCTGGCCGGCCATGCGCTCGTCCAGGGTGACCGCCATGCGCAGGGCACGGCCGAACGCCTTGAACACGGTTTCGATTTGGTGGTGAGTGTTGTGGCCACGCAGGTTGTCGATGTGCAGGGTAACCAGGGCGTGGTTGACGAAGCCCTGGAAGAACTCCTGGAACAGGTCGACATCGAAGCCGCCGACGCTGGCCCGGGTATACGGCACATGCATTTGCAGGCCTGGGCGGCCCGAGAAGTCGATGACCACGCGCGACAGCGCTTCGTCCAGCGGCACGTAGGCGTGGCCGTAGCGGAAGATGCCCTTCTTGTCACCGATGGCCTGGGCGAATGCCATGCCCAGGGTGATGCCAACGTCTTCGACGGTATGGTGGTCGTCGATATGGGTGTCACCCTTGCACTCGATATCCAGATCGATCAGCCCGTG
Source organism: Pseudomonas sp. TJI-51 (assembly GCF_000190455.2). Classification (NCBI taxonomy): domain Bacteria; kingdom Pseudomonadati; phylum Pseudomonadota; class Gammaproteobacteria; order Pseudomonadales; family Pseudomonadaceae; genus Pseudomonas; species Pseudomonas sp. TJI-51. The sequence goes on along the minus strand of NZ_AEWE02000113.1, from coordinate 36,333 downwards.
GCGGGCGATCTGGTCCAGCATGTGTTCCAGGAAAGGCACACCGATATCGAATCGGGCCTTGCCACTGCCATCGAGGTTGATCGAGCACTTGACCTGGGTTTCCAGGGTATTGCGCTCGACGGAAGCCTTACGTTCGACCATCACCAGCTCCGCAAAATCATTGGGCGAAAAGGGTGCCATTATAGGCCCAGAACGCGCCAGCTTGAAACGCGGATGACATATGGCAAAGCGAGCAATGACGGGGGGTTGATAGCGCTACAGGTCTATACAACCGAGGGAAGGGGGCTGCTTTGCAGCCCATCGCGACACAAGGCCGCTCCTACAGGGCCACACCGTGCTCAAAGCGTAGGGTGGGCCTGTGGGAGCTGGCTTGCCGGCGATAGGGCCGGTACAGCCGGCAAATTCAGCCGGCTGTATCACTCATCAATGGAACAGTACCGCCGTCTTCTGCAGGGTAATCCACACCCCCCAGGCCAACGGCACGACCACCACTGCCCAGGCCAGCAGCACCAGTGGCAGGCTACCCGGCGCGGCTTTCCACTCCAGCGAGCGTGCGCCATCGGCGCCCTTGTCATGGCTCAACGCCCGCTCGGCCGCCAGCTCGGCATCGCTCATGAAGTGCTTGTCGGCAACCGGCCGCACCAGCATGTTGCAGATAAAGCCCAGCACCAGCAGCCCGGCAAGGATATACAGCGTCATGTCATAGGCTGCTGCGCGTTCTACCCCGGCTGCCAACTGCGACTCGCGCAGGTAGGTGATCAGCACCGGCCCCAGCACCCCTGCAGCCGCCCAGGCGGTCAGCAGGCGCCCATGAATGGCACCGACCATCTGCGTACCGAACAGGTCGGCCAGGTACGCCGGCACCGTGGCGAAGCCACCGCCATACATCGACAGGATGATGCAGAACGCCGCCACGAACAGCGCCACATTGCCCAGGTGGCCCATGTTCGGCACCAGGCTGTACAAGCCCACGCCCAAGGCAAAGAAAGCGAAGTAGGTGTTCTTGCGCCCGATGTAGTCTGAGAACGATGCCCAGAAGAACCGGCCACCGATGTTGAACAGGCTCAGCAGGCCGGTGAAGCCGGCGGCGATCGCGGCGATCTGCGCCAGCTGCGCGGCGTTCAGCTCGCTGAAGGTGAGCTCGTTGCCCAGCAGCTTGCCAGCGAACACTTCCTGCAGCAGCGGCGAAGCCATGCCGATGATACCGATGCCGGCAGACACGTTCAGGCACAGCACCAGCCAGATCAGCGCAAATTGCGGGGTTTTCCACGCCACGCTGACGTGCACGTGGCGGTCGGTGACCATGGTGTTGCCGGCTTTTTTCAGCGGCGCAGTCCAGCCTTCAGGCTTCCAGCCGGTGGGCGGCACGCGGTAGGCCAGGGCGCCGGCAGTCATGAACACGAAGTAGATCGCCGCCATGGCAACGAAGCTCTGCCACACCCCCACTTCCTGCGCGTTGCCAAAGTGGCCCATCAGTGCGGTGGCCAGTGGCGCACCGACCATGGCGCCGCCGCCAAAGCCCATGATGGCCATGCCGGTAGCCATGCCGCGCTTGTCCGGGAACCATTTGATCAGGGTCGACACCGGCGAGATATACCCCAGCCCCAGGCCGATACCGCCGATCACCCCAGAACCCAGCCACATCAGCCACAGTTGGTGGGTTTTGACCCCAATGGCCGAAATCAGCATGCCGCCACACCAGCACAGCGCCGATACCAGGCCGGCCTTGCGTGGGCCGGCGTGCTCCAGCCAGCCACCCAGCACGGCCGCCGAGCAGCCCAGGAAGACGAAGAACAGGGTGTAGATCCAGCTCAGCATGGAAATCGGCCAGTCGCATTCGGCGCTGAACAGGCGGGCCACGAAGCCCATGTCGGCCGCGCACGCCACTGGGGCGGTGATACCCAGGGCTTGCGACAGTGGCAGCCAGAACACCGAGAAGCCATAGGCCATGCCGATACACAGGTGAATGGCCAGGGCAGCTGGCGGAACCAGCCAACGGTTGAAGCCCGGGCGGGCGATGATGCGCTCCTTCGACAGGAAGCCTGGCGTACTCGCCGGGGCGCCCGTCGTGACGGTACTGGTCATGAACGTGATCCTTTTCTTATAGGGTGAGGGCAGGCAAAGCGGCGCAAGGTTAGCAGGATCGAGTCGCGTGAAAGCAATCTGATATCGTGTTTTTTTTGCTTGGCTGAATCGATCATGTCCCCCTTTTGAAGCCGTACTACCGACTAAAAGCGTAGGAAATATCCTGCATCTCTGGTCGAATACGCAGGGATATCCATGGCGGCGCTATACTCAGCCGCTTGAATTTCAAAATCGGACTACAAGGATTCGCCCATGAAAGCGTTCGGCAAAATCCTGGGACTGGGGCTTCTCGGGTTGCTGCTGATCATCGTGGCGCTGGGCTTCGCCCTGACCCACCTATTCGATCCCAACGACTATAAAGACGAGATTCGCCAACTGGCGCGCGACAAGGCACATGTCGAACTGACCCTCAACGGTGATATCGGCTGGAGCCTGTTCCCATGGCTGGGCCTGGAGCTGCACGAGGCCAGCATCGCCACCCTGGCCAAACCCAAAGAGCCGTTCGCCGACCTGCAGATGCTCGGCTTGTCGGTACGGGTACTGCCGCTGCTGCGCCGCGAGGTGCAAATGAGCGACGTGCGCGTCGAGGGCCTGAACCTGACCCTGGCCCGTGACGAACAAGGCCATGGCAACTGGGAAGACATTGGCAAGCCGCTGCCTGCGCAGCCTGGCACTGCCACCGACGCGCCGGCCCAGGCCCCCTCCGAGCAGAAACCCGCGGCCGCCGACGGCAACGAACGCCCTGTCAAGCTGGACATCGACAGCCTGACCGTCAACAACGCCCGGGTGCAGTACACCGACGCCAAGACCGGCCAGAGCTACAGCGCCGAAAGCATCCAGCTGAGCACCGGCCCCGTGCATGAAGGCGCGAACATCCCGCTCAAGGCCAGTGCTTTTGTCAGTGCCAACCAGCCGAATATCAAAGCCCGCACCGAGCTGGCCGGCGAACTGCGTTTCGACCGCAAGCTCAAGCGCTACAACTTCGAGGACATGCGCCTGTCGGGCGAAACTTCGGGTGAACCGACCGGCGGCAAAACGGTGGCCTTCGTTGCCCAAGGCCAGCTGCTGGTCGACATGGCCGCCAATGTCGCCTCCTGGAACGGCCTGAAAGTCTCGGCCAACCAACTGCGCGCCCTGGGTGAACTGAACCTGCGCGACCTGGACAAGACCCCCCAGTTGAGCGGCGGCCTGTCCATTGCCCAGTTCGACCTGCGCACCTTCCTGGACGGCATCGGCCACCCGCTGCCGGCAACCAACGACCCGGCAGCCTTCGGCAAGCTGGAGCTGGTGACCCGCCTGCAAGGCACACCCAGCAGCCTGAGCCTGGATGACCTGGCGGTGAAGCTGGACGACAGCTCGTTCAGCGGCCGCGTCGCCATCGAAGACTTCGCCAAGCAAGCCCTGCGCCTGCAGCTGAAAGGCGACAGCTTCGACGCCGACCGCTACCTGCCAGCCAAGAGCGAACAAGCCAAAGGCGCCACGGCGGCGCGCCAGGCCGAGGTCAAGCAACAGGAAGCCAGCGCGGTTGCCGGTGCCGGCACCACACCGCTGCCCAACGCACCGACCCAGGTAGCCTGGAGCGATGACAAGCTGCTGCCGGTCGACCGCCTGCGTACGCTGGACCTGCAGGCCGAGCTGGCCTTTGGCTCGCTGACCCTCGACAAACTGCCGATCGTCGACGCCCAGCTCAAGGCCAGCGGCCAGGGCGGCCTGTTGACCCTGCAAACCCTGCGCGGCGGCCTGTACAACGGCACCTTCGACGCCAAGGGCACGGTCGATGTGCGCCCTGCCGTGCCACAGCTGGGGGTCAGCACCCGCATCCAACGGGTGCCGGTGGAGCACTTCATCAAGGCCGACGGCAAGGAGCAGGCACCACCGGTCAAGGGCCTGCTGACCCTGACCAGTGATCTGACCGCCACCGGCAACAGCCAGAAGGCACTGGTAGACACGCTCAATGGCAGTGCAAACTTCACCATCAACGACGGTGTGCTGGTCAATGCCAACCTTGAGCAGCAACTGTGCCAGGCCATCGCCACCCTCAACCGCAAAACCCTCACCGGTGAGCCACGCGGCAAGGACACCCCGTTCCAGGAACTGCGTGGCAGCCTGGTGGTGCGCAATGGCGTTGCCAGCAACCCGGACCTCAAGGCACGCATCCCGGGCCTGACCGTGAACGGCCATGGCGACCTCGACCTGCGTGTACTGGGTATGGACTACAACATCGGCGTGATCGTCGAAGGCGACCAGCGTGCCATGCCGGACCCGGCCTGCCAGGTCAACGAGCGCTATGTGGGGGTTGAAGTACCGCTGCATTGCCGCGGCCCGCTGGAGCTGGGCGCCAAGGCCTGCCGCCTGGACCAGAACGGCCTGGGCAAGGTCGCAGCCAAGCTGGCCGGTGACCGCCTCAAAGACAAGATCGACGAAAAACTCGATGAAAAACTCGGAGACAAAGTGAGCCCGGAATTGAAAGACGCGCTCAAGGGGCTGTTCAAGCGATGACCCCCGAGCAGTTCTCCAGCGCTGTGCTGGACTGGTACGACGAACACGGCCGCCACGACCTGCCCTGGCAACAGGGCATAACCCCGTACCGGGTGTGGGTGTCGGAAATCATGTTGCAGCAAACCCAGGTCAGCACCGTACTGAACTACTTCGACCGCTTCATGCAGGCGCTGCCGACCGTGCAGGCGCTGGCCGAAGCGCCCGAAGACGAAGTGCTGCACCTGTGGACCGGGCTGGGTTACTACACCCGCGCCCGCAACCTGCAAAAAGCCGCGAAGATCGTCGTGGCGCAACATGGTGGCGAGTTCCCGCGCAGTGTCGAGCAGCTCACCGAGCTGCCCGGTATCGGCCGCTCCACGGCCGGTGCCATCGCCAGCATCAGCATGGGCATCCGCGCGCCGATCCTCGACGGCAACGTCAAGCGCGTGCTGGCCCGCTTCACCGCCCAGGGCGGCTACCCGGGCGAACCGAAGGTGGCCAACCAGCTGTGGGCCACGGCCGAGCGTTTTACCCCGCAGCAGCGCGCCAACCACTACACCCAGGCCATGATGGACATGGGTGCCACGCTGTGCACGCGCAGCAAGCCCAGTTGCCTGATCTGCCCGCTGCAACGTGGCTGCGAAGCCCACCTGCACGGTGAAGAAACCCGCTACCCCGAACCCAAACCGCGCAAGGCGCTGCCGCAGCGCCGCACGCTGATGCCACTGCTGGCCAACCACGAGGGCGCCATTCTGCTTTATCGGCGCCCGTCCAGCGGCCTGTGGGGTGGCTTGTGGAGCCTGCCAGAGCTGGACGACATCGCCCAACTCGACGACCTGGCCTACCAGCACGGTTTGCGCCTGGCCGGCAGCCAGGCCATGGATGGCCTGACCCACACCTTCAGCCACTTCCAGCTGGCGATCGAGCCCTGGCTGGTGCGTGTCGCGCCGCTTGGCGAGCACGTGGCCGAGGCTGACTGGCTCTGGTATAACCTCGCCACCCCGCCGCGCCTGGGCCTTGCCGCCCCGGTGAAAAAACTGCTTAAGCGCGCGGCCGACGAACTGATTGCAGGAGATGCCTGATGACCCGCACCGTGATGTGCCGCAAATACCAAGAAGAACTGCCAGGCCTGGAACGCCCGCCCTACCCCGGCGCCAAGGGCCAGGACATCTTCGAACACATCTCGCAGAAAGCCTGGGCCGACTGGCAGAAGCACCAGACCATGCTGATCAACGAGAAGCGCCTGAACATGATGAACGCCGAGGACCGCAAATTCCTCCAGGCTGAAATGGACAAGTTTTTCGCCGGTGAGGAATACGCCCAGGCGGAAGGCTACGTGCCACCCTCGGAATGACCCCACGAACCGTAAGCGACGGAATTAATTTAAAATTTTTTGAAAAAGTCGTTGACGGCCCGGGAGAAAATCTATTTAATTCACCTCGTCGCCCAGATAGCTCAGTCGGTAGAGCAGAGGATTGAAAATCCTCGTGTCGGCGGTTCGACTCCGTCTCTGGGCACCACCTTCAAGCTTCTGGTGGTTGCAAAGTTACCCGAAGCGACAACAAGAAACCCGCCTAGTGCGGGTTTTTTGTTGTCTGCGGTTTTTGCTCAAGCTTTGGCAGCTAAAGCATTTCGCCGCCAAGGCCCCATAAGCTTTACCCCACTGAGCGTGGCAGCACTTCGGCATGGAGCCGAACGCCAAGCGCCGCCATTACCTTCATGATGGTCGCCAGGCTCGGATTACCTTCAGCAGACAAAGCCTTGTACAACCCTTCCCGCGTGAGCCCAGTATCACGTGCCAACTGAGCCATACCACGAGCGCGAGCGATATCACCCAAGGCAGCAGCGAGCAGTGCAGGGTCGTTTTCCTCCAGACAGGCCTCAAGGTACAAGGCCATGTCCTCTTCAGTTTTCAAATGGTCCACAGCGTCCCATTTGGTCAGTTTGATGCTTGTCATGATGATCTCCTAGAGGTCACGAGCCAGCTTGAGCGCAGATTTGATATCCCTGGCTTGGCTAGATTTGTGCATGAAGGAAATGTAAACCACAGTTCACACTACAGACAATGTGTAGCTGTTTCGAACTGTTTGTGCGGGGGGGGCCTGCCCTGCCCCCTCCAGCAGCTGCACTTGGGTTTCCTGGGCAACTGCGCTTCAATACGCGCACCTACCGAACACACCCAAGGATTCAAGCCCTCATGGCCACCCCTACCAAGCAACAAAAACGCGCCAAGCGTGCCGCCAGCAAGGCCAAGCAGAACCGCATGGTACGCAGCGGGCAGGCGGTCAAGGCCAGTGCCGGTGACAGCGCCAGCGTCGAGCAGGTGTACAACAAGGCGATGGAGTCGGGCAGCTACGACGCCATGTTCACCAAGATGAAGGAAGCACAGGAGAGCGGCGGCCTGGTGCCGATGATTTCGGTATTCCTGGTAGACCCGCTTCTGGCGCTGGTTCTCAAGGGGCACAAGGAAGAACACGCCACCGACTATATCGTGCTGGTGTTCACCGCCTACCGCGCGTGGCTCGACGGCGCCGATGAAGAGGCGACCATGGCCTGGCTGGAGAGCGATGAGTTCCAGGCGGCCTATGTAGCGGCCTCCGAGCTGGTGGCCAAGCAGCAGCAAAAACAGTTTGGCTGACAGGGCCATGTAGCCTGTACCGGCCTCTTCGCGGGCTCGCCCGCTCCCACAGGTCAAGCACAAGCCCGAGGGCAACGCCGCCCCTGGTGGGAGCGGGCATGCCCGCGAAAGGGCCGGCCCAGGCAACAAACAAGGCCGCGCCCCCTCTCAGGACGCGGCCTTTTCAGTGCAGCCAGCGTGGATCAGTTATCCAGCGCCACCCGCCCGGCAGCTTCACGCTTGCGGTGCACCAGCAAGCCAGCCGCTACCACACCAATGCTCAGCAGCGCCGTTGCGATAATCTCGGCACGGTGGTCCTCGCGCAGGGCCATCACCACCAGAATCGCCACGATGAAGGCAATGGTCGCCCAGGTCAGGCCCGGGAACAGCCACATCTTGAAGGTGATCTTCTCACCACGGGCCTCACGCTGTGCGCGCATGCGCAGTTGCGACACGGCAATCACCAAGTACACCAGCAGCGCAATCGCACCCGAACTTGCCAGCAGGAACTCGAACACCTGGGCCGGGGCCACGAAGTTGGCGAACACGCACAGGAACGCTGCAGCCGTGGACAGCAATACCGCCACATGCGGCGTAGCGGCCTTGGTGGTGCGCTGGGCAACAGCCGGGGCATCACCGCGCTTGCTCAGCGAGAACAGCATGCGCGAAGAGGTGTACAGCGCCGAGTTCAGGCAACTGGTCACCGCAACCAGCACCACGATGTCGACGATCAACTTGGCATTCGGCACGCCGATGCGGCTGAGCACGGTCTGGTAGGAACCGGTTTCGGCCAGCGCCGGGTCGTTCCACGGCACCAGAGCCACCACCAGGAAGATCGAAACCAGGTAGAACAGGCAGATACGCCAGATCACCGAATTGGTCGCGCGGCTGATCTGCTTGCCTGGGTCTTTAGATTCGGCAGCGGCGATAGTGACGATTTCCGTACCCATGAACGAGAACATGGTGGTGAGCATGGCCGCCAGCACCGCACCCAGGCCGTTCGGCATGAAGCCTTGGGTATCGAACAGGTGGCTGGCACCGCTGACCTGGCTATTGGGCACAAAGCCGAACATGGCCGCGCAACCCACAGCAATGAAGCCGATGATGGCCAGCACTTTCAACAGGGCGAACCAGAACTCGAACTCACCGTAGTTCTTCACGCTGCATAGGTTGGTCAGGGTCAGCGCCAGGGTGATGACCAGGGAGAAGGCCCACAGGTCTACAGCCGGGAACCAGGCATGCAGAATGGCCGCAGCGGCGTTGGCCTCAAGCGGGATCACCAGCACCCAGAACCACCAGTACAACCAGCCGATGGTGAAGCCGGCCCAGCGCCCGATGGCACGGTCGGCATAAGTAGAGAACGAACCGGTGTCAGGCGAGGCGACTGCCATTTCGCCCAACATGCGCATTACCAGCACCACCAGCGTACCGGCGGCGGCATAGGCCAGCAGCACGGCCGGGCCGGCGGCCGCGATGGCGTGGCCAGAGCCTACGAACAGGCCGGCACCGATGACGCCAGCGATGGACAGCATGGTCACATGCCGTTGTTTGAGCCCCTGAGCGAGGTCATTGGTATTGTTACCGCTCATTGAAACTACCTTTGTAAGGAGTGGACCACTCCGACTGCGGTTACGGAGCGCGCCTGGGGTTGGACTAGGCGTCGCTGCAATCGGCGGTTTCCTGCTGGCAATAAGCGCGCCAGGTGCGCACTGCATTCGTCAGAATGCTCGCAGGGCCTTGCACGGCATGGTTTGGAGGGCATTCGGCCAGGAAGTGACCAAAAGGCCGTTAATAAGGCAGATTACTGAAATACCCACTTACAAACGCACCAAAGGTGCCCCTCGGTAACACCCGTGCACCGCTGCAATGCAAAAAAGTGCAACCCACAGGTACAACCAGAAACGCCGGACAGGCCTTCGCGGTCAAACCCGCTGCTGCGAGGGGCGCGGAACCTGGAACGTCGGGTTTACTGGCGAATGGTCTAAAACCGCTTCCATGAGCTGGCCAAAGCTGGCACCATCGCGCCTTTTTTCATCAAGGCACTGGTGCTGGGCGACACCTTCGCAGACATCTGCGCGACGTTACGCTGTAGCGATGCGACAAACTGCCCCACCAGCGCCCACAGTCCCCGGCGACCCTGTTGGCCGTCATAATGCCGCTATGCTAGCTTGGCGCACGCCAGGAAGGCCGCCAACAGCTGGGAACGCACCCGTACACATGAGGACCGCACATGGCTCAGGCCACGCCCGCGCTGGAAATCCGCAATCTGCACAAACGCTACGGCGAGCAGGAAATTCTCAAGGGTATTTCGCTGACCGCTCGCGACGGTGACGTGATCTCCATCCTGGGGTCGTCAGGCTCCGGCAAGTCCACCCTGCTGCGCTGCATCAACCTGCTCGAAAACCCGCACCAGGGCGAAATCCTGGTCGCTGGCGAAAGCCTCAAGCTCAAGGCCGCCAAAAACGGCGACCTGATCGCCGCCGACAACCGCCAGATCAACCGCCTGCGCAGCGAAATCGGCTTTGTCTTCCAGAACTTCAACCTGTGGCCGCACATGTCGATCCTCGACAACATCATCGAGGCGCCACGCCGTGTACTCGGCCAAAGCAAGGCCGAGGCTGTAGAAGCCGCCGAAGCGCTGCTGAACAAGGTCGGCATATACGACAAACGCCACAGCTACCCCGCCCAGCTTTCCGGTGGCCAGCAACAGCGCGCCGCCATTGCCCGTACCCTGGCCATGAAGCCCAAGGTCATCCTGTTCGACGAGCCAACCTCGGCGCTCGATCCGGAAATGGTCCAGGAAGTGCTTAACGTTATCCGCGCACTGGCCGAAGAAGGCCGTACCATGCTGCTGGTGACGCACGAGATGAGCTTCGCCCGCCATGTGTCCAGTGAAGTCGTCTTCCTGCACCAGGGCCTGGTAGAAGAGCAGGGATCGCCGCAACAGGTCTTCGAAAACCCGACCTCGGCGCGTTGCAAGCAATTCATGTCCAGCCACCGCTAACGGAGCAATACATGCACACCTACAAGAAGTTTCTCCTGGCAGCTGCTGCCACGCTGGTGATGTCGGCGAACGCCATGGCCGCAGAAAAACTGCGCATGGGTATCGAAGCCGCCTACCCACCGTTCAACAACAAGGATGCCAGCGGTAATGTGGTCGGCTTCGACAAGGACATCGGCGACGCCCTGTGCGCCAAGATGAAGGTCGAGTGCTCGGTCGTGACCTCCGACTGGGACGGTATCATTCCGGCCCTGAACGCCAAGAAGTTCGACTTCCTGGTGTCGTCGTTGTCGATTACCGACGAGCGCAAGCAGGCTGTCGATTTCACCGACCCGTACTACTCCAACAAGCTGCAGTTCATCGCACCGAAGAACGTCGACTTCAAGACCGACAAGGCCTCGCTCAAGGGCAAGGTCATCGGCACCCAGCGCGCCACCCTGGCCGGCACCTACCTTGAAGACAACTACCCGGGCGTAGACGTCAAACTCTACGACACCCAGGAAAACGCCTACCTGGACCTGGTGTCCGGCCGCATCGACGGCATCCTGGCCGACAAGTACGTGCAGTACGAGTGGCTGAAAAGCAAAGACGGCTCCAACTTCGAGTTCAAGGGCGAGCCGGTGATGGACAGCGACAAGATCGGCATTGCCGTGCGCAAGGGTGACACCCAGCTGCGCGACAACCTGAACAAGGCCCTGGCAGAAATCAAGGCCGACGGCACGTACAAGAAGATCAACGACAAGTACTTCCCGTTCAGCATCGAATGATCCGCCCTGACCTGCGCGCCCCCGCGGCGCGCAAGTCCCTAGAATGACCTGCCCATGAATATCGACCTGCACGGATTCGGTCCGGCCATGATGGCCGGCACCCTGATGACCGTAAAACTGGCGCTATGCGCCTTGCTGCTGGGCCTGGTTTTGGGCCTGCTTGGCGCCCTGGCCAAGACCTCTTCGATCAAGCCGCTGCAATGGCTTGGCGGTTTCTACTCGACCCTGGTGCGCGGCGTGCCCGAGCTGCTGTGGGTACTGCTTATCTATTTCGGCACCGTCGGGCTTATGAACACCCTCGGCGAAGCCCTGAACATGCCCGGCCTTGAGCTCAGCGCCTTCGCTGCGGGGGTGATTGCCCTGGGCCTGTGCTTCGGCGCCTACGCCACCGAAGTGTTCCGCGGGGCGATCCTGGCGATCCCCAAGGGCCACCGTGAAGCCGGCCTGGCGCTGGGCCTGTCCAAAGGCCGCATCCTGTCGCGGATCATTCTGCCGCAGATGTGGCGCATCGCCCTGCCCGGCCTCGGCAACCTGTTCATGATCCTGATGAAAGACACCGCCCTGGTGTCGGTGATCGGCCTGGAAGAAATCATGCGCCACGCGCAAATCGGCGTGACCGTGACCAAGGCACCGTTCACCTTCTACATGGTCGCGGCCTGCATCTACCTGAGCTTGACGGTCATCGCCATGACTGGCATGTACTTCCTGGAAAAACGCGCCGCTCGCGGCTTTGCGAGGGCCGAATAATGAACTGGGAAGTCATCTTCAAATGGCTGCCACGCCTGGCTGAAGGCGCCGTGCTGACCCTGGAGCTGGTGGCCATTGCGGTGGTTGCCGGGTTGATCCTGGCCATCCCCCTGGGCATCGCCCGTTCCTCGCGCCACTGGTATGTGCGCGCAGTGCCGTTCAGCTATATCTTCTTCTTCCGTGGCACGCCGCTGCTGGTACAGCTGTTCCTGGTGTACTACGGCCTGGCGCAGTTCGATGCCGTGCGCTCCAGCGCGCTGTGGCCGTACCTGCGCGATCCGTTCTGGTGCACGGTGCTGACCATGACCCTGCACACGGCGGCCTATATTGCCGAGATCCTGCGTGGCGCCCTGCAATCGATACCCAAGGGCGAGATCGAGGCGGCACGGGCCCTGGGCATGTCGCGGGGCAAAACGCTGTTCTACATCATGCTGCCGCGCGCTGCGCGCATCGGCCTGCCGGCGTACAGCAACGAAGTGATCCTGATGCTCAAGGCCAGTGCCCTGGCCAGTACCGTGACCCTGCTGGAACTGACCGGCATGGCCCGCACCATCATCGCGCGCACCTCCCTGCCAGTGGAGATATTCTTCGCGGCCGGGGTGTTCTACCTGGCGATCTCGTTCTTGCTGGTGCAGGGCTTCAAGCTGCTGGAGCGCTGGCTGCGCGTGGATGCCAGCCAGGGCCGCTGATCGCTCACTGACTGCTTCGCGGGCACGCCCGCTCCCACAAGGTATAGCGCCATATTCAAGGCTGGCGCTGTACTTGTGGGAGCGGGCGTGCCCGCGAAGGCCCTTAAAACCTACACACATCTACCCATGGCCAACTACCTCCACAGCGACCAGCTAAGCACCCGCTTCCAGGCCCTCGACCAGTTCCTGATCGAGCACCAACAGCTGTGGAAACCGCGCCCCTTCACCACCCTGCAACTGGACTGGGAAACCACCCACCCCGAGCTTGCCGCCCACTTGCGCAAGTCCTCTCTGGCAGATGCAGAACACCCCGACGCTGCCGATTTGTTGCCGGCCCCGTTCCCGCAACTGGCCCGGCAAGCCGAACAGCTATCCGCCCTGGGCAACCTCCCGGCGACCGACCTGCCCCCCGCCGCCCACCGCTTGGACGTAGCGGTCCCCGGCCGCAAGTGGCAGCAGATCGAAGCCTTCGCCAGCCACCTGGCCTTCCGCAACCAGCCCCGCCACTGGCTGGACTGGTGCTCGGGCAAAGGCCACCTCGGCCGCCGCCTGCTGCAACCTGGCCAGCAGCTGACCTGCCTGGAATACGATGCCGAACTGGTCGCCGCTGGCCAAGCCCTGAGTGCGCACCATCACCTGCCAGCCGTGCACGTACACCAAGACGTGATGGCCGACGACAGCGCCCGCCATCTTGATGGTGCAAAAAGCGTGGTTGCCCTGCACGCCTGTGGCGACCTGCATGTACGCCTGTTGCAGCTGGCCAGCCAGCTAGGCTGCCGGCAACTGGCCGTGGCGCCGTGCTGCTACAACCGGATCGCGCTGCAGCAGTACCAGGCGTTATCCACAGCCGCGCAAGCCTCCCGCCTGCAACTGTCGCTGGACGACCTTGCCCTGCCCCTGAGCGAAACCGTGACAGCCGGCGCCCGCGTGCGGCGCCAGCGCGACGCCTCCATGGCCCGCCGCCTCGGTTTCGACTTGCTGCAACGCCAGCAGCGGCAACATGACGAATACCTGCCCACACCTTCCCTGCCAGTGGCCTGGCTGGAGAAACCCTTCGAGCACTACTGCCGTGACCTGGCGCAGCTCAAAAACCTGCCGCTAAGCGGCAACCCTGATTGGGCAGCGCTGGAAGCCGCAGGCTGGCAACGCCTGGCCGAGGTACGCAACCTGGAGCGGGTGCGTAACCTGTTCCGCCGGCCGTTGGAGCTGTGGCTGGTGCTTGATCGCGCCCTCTTCCTGAAAGAGCAGGGTTTCGACGTGCGGCTGGGGCTTTTCTGCGACTATCCACTGACCCCACGCAACCTGTTGATCCTCGCTGAACGCGACCGTTAGCCGCAGCACAACCTGTGGATAACTCTGTGAACAAGCTTGTGATTACCTGTTGGAGCCAAGCGCTATTTCAAACACCTGGCTTATTCCGCGGCGCTCCTGCAGCCCAGCAAAAACAGGCATTTGCGCAAAGACAGGCGGTGTAGCGATGCGGCATGGCTTTCGCTAAAGCTGCGAATGCCACTTGTGCATAAACATTTCTTGTGGTTAGCGCAGGGAGCGTTTGCGGGGCCCTAGTGCGCCTTGTTCTTGGCGATCTCGATATCGTTCATCAGCGCCTTGGCCATGTCGCACAGGTAATCGGCAGCACCCAGGAATTTATGGTCGTCTTCCATATCGCCCTCACGGACCAAGTGCTTGATGTAGCCCATCAGGATGGAGACATGCTCGTAGGCGGCATCGACCGGGATACCGGGCTCGACGCGGAGCAGATTGAGGGAGGGGTTGCCGGCGGGGAGGAAGGTTTCTATGCCTGCGGTGGTGATAATTTTCAAGTTTCAAACTCCTATATTCCTCAAGGAGTTACCGCCTTCAGTCTTTCTCACGGATTGAAAGGCGGCAACCGTGCGCAGGGTGAGAAACCGAGTGAATATAGGAAGCCTCGGCCAGACCGAAGTCTGCCCGCGCACGGTCGCCATTACGGGCCGCTAGATTCGTAATCGGGTTCTCACACCCGGTCGCCTGAGCGACCCGGAAACGTTATCCGTGAGCCATTTCCCCGACAACAGCGATACTTCGGCGGCGCGCGTAGGATACGTCTGAAGCCTACAGATCCTGAAGCCTTCAGGTCCCAGGTTCAGAATTTTCGTACCTGCAGGCTGATCGATAACTGTAGGAGCGGGTTCACCCGCGAAGAGGCCCTCCCAGGCAATCCCATGCTAAATCCACCTACATCGGTGTATCATCCGCGCCCCAAATCATTAAAAAGTGAATCGCGCGCTGCCCAGCGGCCCTGCGATCTTCTGGCATTGCGCCAGATTCGACATTGGACCCACCCCATGCCACTAACCAAGCCCCTCGCCCTGCTCAGCTTCGCCCTGGCCCTGACGGCCTGCTCCCAACACCCAGCGTCGCACCCCAGCGACAACCTGGGCTGGAACCACCCCGGCATGCAGCTGGGCGGTGACAACGGTCTGCCCATGCGCACCGAAAGCCCCTGCCGCAAGCGCGGCTGCGACAACGACAAGCTGTTTTTCAACCCAGGTAAAAGCGAGCCAAGCGTCACCACCCTGCACCGCGGCTGGTAAGAAATTTCTTCTTTTAGGTCGGTGACTTAGCTCTTTTACGAACAATCGCAACGAAGTGGTTTACAGACGCCAACCGATCGCTATAATGACGCCCCATTGCCGGTATAGCTCAGATGGTAGAGCAACTGACTTGTAATCAGTAGGTCCCGGGTTCGATTCCTGGTGCCGGCACCATACGCAGTACTCAAAAGGCTCACCGCAAGGTGGGCCTTTTTTGTTTCCAGCCCACGCCCCAGAGCGCCGCTCAACTCGCTTGATGCAGGAGCAACTGTCTTTCTCAAAATTTGAAAAGCCTGTGCGATTCATTGTGGGAGCGGGCTTGCCCGCGAAGCAGGCGACGCGGCGTCTGGCACCCTCTCCGCCGGTGCTCGCGGGCCGCTCCTTCGGGCGGTGTGTATCGGGCGGTGCCGAGCCGCAGATATGTGCCCACCACCCACCAATGTAGGACCCTTGCCTCGCGATGGGCTGCGCAGCATCCCCAGCAATCTCAAGTGGCGCATTCTCTGACCATCAAGAAAAGTCCCCACACACAAACGCTTTGACTTGCCCATCGAGCCCACCTAAGATTTTATCGTAAATTTTAGATATTTCTGCTGAGGCAAGCCCATGCCGCTTCAATTCCACGAAAGCCCCTTCCACGCCACCCACGATGCAGAAACGGCCAGCAAAATGGCCTTAAAAATGGACCTTTCCATCTTCATTACCGACTGCATCAAAAAAATGGGCCTCAAACAACACGAGGCGGCCGCCAGGCTGAACGTAACCCAGTCCCGGGTATCCGAGTTGGCTAATGGCAAAATCGAGAAATTCACTTTGGACGCCATGATGGACATGCTGGACAAGCTTGGCTTTCGCACCAGCCTGAACCTTCCCACAGACGATGGCAGTTCACCTCCCCAGATCGTGATCACTCAAGCGCCGGGCGGCTAAATCCTGTACCCCATCTTGCGCAACTCGTGCTTGAGCTCCTTCATACGCTCTTGGGCGACCTGCATCGCGTGCCGGTCGGACCTGTTGGTCGTTTTTACGAACGAATGCAGCACGACGACCATGTCCGCGAACTTGGCCACATACACGCATCGGAATGCCGGGCTGCCGTTTATGATGAGCTCGATCGCCCCCCGCCCCTACTGATTCCGTCAATGACTTGAACGGCCGAACAGGGTCCTGGCCATACTGAATGCGCCGCAGGTCCTTGCCGAAATCGTCCTGAACGTCCTTGGGCAGTTCTTTGTACTCACGCTCCGCGGCTGCACTTACAAAGGCAAATTTTTTCAATGGTCTACCCACGGCGAGATAGTGAGTTTGGGGGGCGGCATCGTTGCCAGAGGGAGGGGAATTTAGCGCAGTCGCTTGCAGTTGGTGGGAATAGAAATGTTGCGCGGTTTAAGCTTGAAATATCGTGTTGCGTCCCACCTGCTGAAACGAGTTCGATCTGTAACTCGGCAACTTGAGGTGGCCTGAATGTGGCGTTCGTACAGGATGCCAAACTGTGAAAACGATTTCCGCGAACCGGGTGAATGCGGCATACGGGGCGATGGACTACGACACCTAAGTGGATATCTGCGGCCACGGGTTCCGAGCCATGGCGTGCAGTGCGCTGGTCGAGTCCGGGCTGTGGGAGAAGGCTATCGAACGGCAGATGAGCCACAAGGAACGCAACAACGTGCGCGCCGCCTATACCCACAAGGTCGAGTTCCTCGAAAAGCGCCGGATGATCATGACCTGGTGGAGCCGGTTTCTGGGGGCGAACCGCGAGGACCATGTGACGCCGCATGAGTTTGCCAAGCAGACAGGCGAGAACGTCACGAGTAAAACTCAAAATCCCCAACCTTCACGCACTATAATGAGAGACGCAAAGATCTCTCGTTACCTTAAACGGACGGCTATATATAAAACGATAGCTTTAGAGATATTTCGATTTACCACTACAAATAAATCATAGATTTTCAATGGCATATATTAATATTCGACTCCTGGTGCCGCACCATACGCAGTACTCAAAAGGCTCACCGCAAGGTGGGCCTTTTTTGTTTCCAGCCCACGCCCCAGAGCCCCGCTCAACTCGCTTGATGCAGGAGCAACTGTCTTTCTCAAAATTTGAAAAGCCTGTGCGATTCATTGTGGGAGCGGGC
>NZ_AEWE02000113.1:0-19164 GCF_000190455.2 Pseudomonas sp. TJI-51 | reverse complement strand
GCCCGCTCCCACAGGAACCGTGTAATCGTCGAGTCCTGCATTTTGGCTGTTGATCTACGCCCTCTTCGGCTGAGGCAACACCAGATCCAGCCAAGGCTCGCCATTCCTGAGCATGGCATTTAGTCGCACCAGGAAGATCCGCATGCAGGCCACGATAGCGACCTTGGCAAGCCGGGCTTCAAGCCGCCCCCCCTGAAATAGAGCGTTTGCCTACGGATTTTCCTCTGTCGTGGTTGAAGCTCTCATAGAACGATACATAACTGCTTGATTTAGCAGGGCCCTTGTGGGAGCGGGCGCGCCCGCGAACACCGGCGTAGCCGGTGCCAGCCACCGCGTTGGATTCTTCGCGGGCACGCCCGCTCCCACACAGGCCGCGTCGCGCTTACGAATTGAGTTCTCTGCGCGACAGCGCAACTCGTAGGGCTGCGACGCAAGGCCGCCCCTGCATGTCAGAAGGCAGTGCTTACCGTCAGCGACAGGTTGCGCGGGTCACCGTAGATGCCGCCGGCATAGAACCCGTACTGGGTGTAGTAGTGCTTGTCGAACAGGTTGTTGGCGTTGAGGGTAACGCTGGTGGCATCGGTCACCTGGTACTTGGCCATGGCGTTCCAGATGGCATAACCCGACCAGTTCACATCGGTTGCACCGCTGCTCACGCCGTTGACCGGCTGGCCTGCAGGGCTGGAAATAGCGCGGATGTTGCTCTGCGCTGTTACACCGGCACCTACGGTCAAGCGGTCGAGCGGGCCGCTCAGGCGGTAGGTGGTGGAGGCTTTGAACAGGTGCGACGGGTCGCTGCGGCCGTCGCTGTCGACACGGCGGAAGTGCAGGTAGGTGTAGCCGGCGTACACGTTCCATTCAGGCGTCAACGCGCCTGCCACTTCCAGGTCGATACCGTCGGTTTCCACACCCGAGCCGGCCTTATAGGCGCTGGCACCGGTCGGGGTGGTCAGGTCGCCATCGAGCACGGCTTTGTTTTCCTGCTTGGTGCGGAAGTACGCTGCCGAGGCGTTCAGGCGGCCGTCGAACCATTCACCCTTGATACCCGTTTCATAGCTTTGCCCACGAATCGGCTCGACTTTGCTGCCGCTCACGGTTTCCGATGTTTGCGGGGTGAAGATGTCGGTGTAGCTGGCGTACAGCGAGTAGGTGTCGTTGAGGTCGTACACCGCGCCCAGGTATGGGGTGACGATGCCGTTCTCTTCCTGGCTGCTGCGCTCGCCGGCCACGCTACGGGTCACCGACGCGTAGTTGCTGGTGCGCACGCCGACAATCACCGACAGCGGGTCGGTAATGCTCAGGCGGGTAGCGGCGTACATGCCCTGCAAGCGCGTGGTGGTCTTGCTGTGCAGGCCGGTGCGCGAGGCGATGAGGCCGTAGTCGTCATCCACGCCGTTGTGCCAGTCGGTGACCGGGAAACCGTTGTTGGCGCGGAACTGGCACCCCAACGCCGGTGCACTGGCCATGCCGTCGCCCACCATGGTGCAGGTGTACTGCGGCGACCAACCGACGGTGCGGCTGTCGTTATAGCCCACCATGGCCTGGTGGGTGCGGCCGAACAGCTGGAATGGGCCAGACAGGTCGATCTGCGCCGATTGCTGGGTGGTGTCGGTGGAGCTGTGCAGGCCGTTCAGTACGGCGCCGCTGCCATCCTGGTCCCAGTAGCCGCCATAGGTGCCGCGCCCTGCCGAGTTGACCTTGGCCAGGCCGCGGTGGTTGAGGGCTTCGGTGGTGGCCTGGGAGGCCTTCAGGTCCAGCGTCCAGTCGTTGTCGAAGCGGTGCTGCAGCGAGCCGAAAGCGGTGCGCGTGGTGTACTCGCCAAAGCTCCAGCTGGGCACCACGTTGGTGCTGCGTGGCAGGTCGGTCTTGCTGCCGTCGCGGTACCACAGCGGAATGTTCGCGCCCCAGCCGCCACCCACCACCTTGTTGTATTCGTACTGGTAGCCGGCACCGAGGGTGGTGGCGTCGTCCAGGTCAAATTCGAAATTGGCCAGCGCCGCGCGGGAGCGGTCGGACTGGTTGTCGCGGAACGAGTTGGCGTCCTGCTGGGTCATCACGAAACGCGAGCGCAGGCGCCCGTCCTCGGACAGTGGCAGGTTGAGGTCGGCACCCAGGCGGCGTTTGTCCCAGCTGCCGTAGGTGGCGTAGGCGCTACCGCCAAAGGTCTTGGTCGGCGCCTTGCGGATCAGGTTGACGGTGGCCGAAGGGTCACCGGTGCCGCCAAGCAGGCCGTTGGCCCCGCGCACGATGTCGATGCGCTCGTACAGGTCCATGTTCAGGGCATTGCCGCTGCCGCTGAAGTCAGAACCGCCTTGGGTCTGCAGGCCATCGACCTTCCAGTTGCTGATCGAATAGCCACGGGCGCGGTAATCGGTACGCCCGCCCACTTCGGACTTGTTGGCCGTTACCCCTGGGGTGGTTTCCAGGGCCTGTTCGATGGTGTGGATGCCACGGTCTTCCATCTGCTGGCGGGTGATGGTGGTGACTGACTGCGGGGTCTGCCGTGGCGTCAGGTTCAGGCCGGTGGAGCTGCGGGTGCTCTCGACGGTGTAACCCAGCTGGCCTGCAGCGTCGGCGGGCAGCAGCGCGCTGTCTTCGATTTGCGTGGCGTCCAGCTCCAGGGGTTGGCTGTCGGCGGCCATGGCACCACCACTGATGGCCACGGCAATGCAGAAGGCCAGCGGCTTGAGGCGGTTGCCGTTTGCAAGGGTGGGGGTGAGCGCGTTCGGAATGCTGTAGGGATTCATTTGGGAAGGCTTCGTATTTGCAGATGATTTTTTGTTAGGATTCTAGGGATCGGCCCTCCCGGCGCCAGACCCGACATGTACGGGGATGTAATTGAATGTAATGAGCGCCCCTGGGCCTCACCCGACAGGTGTTTTCCGCATGAGCACGACCCTGCTGGTCGTCGACGATGACGACGAGATCCGCGAACTTCTTTGTGATTACCTGGCCGACGCCGGTTACAACGTGCTGGAGGCGGCCGACGGCGAGCAGATGCGCGCGCAAATGGCCAGGCACACGGTGGATCTGGTGGTACTCGACTTGATGCTGCCCGGCGAAGACGGGCTCAGCCTTTGTCGCCAATTGCAGGCCACACCCGGGCTGGCGGTGATCATGTTGTCGGCCAAAGGCAGCACGCTGGACCGCATCATAGGCCTGGAGGTGGGTGCCGACGATTACCTGGCCAAGCCTTTCGAGCCACGCGAGCTGATTGCCCGGATCAAGGCGGTGCTGCGTCGCCCGCAACGCCTGGAAACCCAGGCGCAGGGCACTGCAGGGGCCGACGCACAACTGTTCGCCGGCTTCCGCCTGGAGCACGTCAAGCGCCTGCTCACGCGCCCCGATGGCCAGACCCTGCCCCTGCCACGCTCCGACTACCGGGTGCTGCGCGAGTTGCTGGAGGCTAACAACCGCGTGGTCTCCCGCGACCAGCTGACGCGCAGCGCATTTGGCCGCGACCACCTGCCTGATGACCGCTCGGTGGACATGTGCGTCAGCCGCCTGCGCCAGCACCTGCGGCGCGCACCGGACGGGGCCGCGCAGATCCTCACCATCCGCAACGAAGGCTACTTGCTGACCATGGGCCAGCACCAGGCCGATGCCTGAGGTGCGCTGGCTTCGCCGGCTGTGGCCGCGCACCCTGTTCGGCCAGCTATTGCTGATCATGGTCAGCGGCACGCTGGTGGTGCAGCTAATGTCGAGCAGCATCTGGTTCGATGTGCGCTTCGCCCAGGTGTTCGAAGCCCCCGTGCGGCTGATCGCCGCGCGCAGTGCGCCCCTGATCGCCCGGGCCGACTGCCACGATGCCGCGCTGCCAGTGCCGGCTCATTACCAGGTGCGCTGTGCCGAGCACCTGCCCGAGCCAACGCATGATCAGCGCCGTGAGCGCCGGCGGGTCGAATTGCTGCTGCGCCAGGCCCTCAATTACGAGCTGGGGCATGCTCAGGCGGTACGCCTGATGAATGTGCAACTGACCGACGCGTCGGGCCAACCGATAGTCTGGCGCAGCCTGTTCGGTTTGCGCACGGCCCAGGCCCATATGCAGTTTGCGGTGCCATTGGCCGATGGGCACTGGCTTATCATCGAGGGCCAGGAGCTGCAGGGCTGGAGCGGCGAGTCGGCTTGGGTGCTGATCAGCGATTACCTGTTGCGGGTGTATGCACTGCGCATTGTCGCGGTGCTGCTGGTCTGCCTGATTGCCGTGCGCCTGTGCCTGCGCCCGTTGCAGCGCCTGGCCGATGCTGCCCGTGGCCTGGGCACCAATCTTGAGCAGCCGCCCTTGGTACTGGATGGCCCGCAGGAGGTACGCCAGGCTGCCCAGGCGTTCAACGCCATGCAGCAGCGCCTGATTGCCATGGTCAACGACAAGGCATACTTCCTCGCCGCTGTGTCCCATGACCTGCGCACCCCCTTGACCCGCATGCGCCTGCGCCTGGAGCGCTTGCCGGAGGATGAACACCACCAGCGCCTGCGGCAGAACATCAGGCAGATGGACGACATGATCGGCCAGGTGCTCGACTACCTGCGCGCCGGGGAACAGCAGAACTTGCAGCAGGTGGACCTGGACCGACTGGTGGCACGCCTGTGCGCCGACCTGGCGACCGAAAAAGAGCCATTGCCAGTGCATGGCCAGGCAGGCGGCGTGCGTGTGGATGCGTTGCTGTTGCAGCGTTGCCTGCAGAACCTGCTGGTCAATGCACTGCGTTATGCCAAGGAGGTTTCGGTCACACTGGAACGGGCGAACAGCGGGGTGCTGATCCATATCGACGACCGTGGCCCGGGGATTGCGCCGGGGCTGCTGGCGACCATTACCGACCCGTTCGTTCGCGGCGAAGGGTCGCGCAACCAGTCCTCCGGGGGATACGGGTTGGGGTTGAGCATTGCGCAACGCATCGCTGGCAGCCATGGCGGTGAGCTGCTGCTGATGAACCGCGAAGGGGGTGGATTGCGGGTTAGCGTGTTGCTACCGGGTTGAGCCGAATCCCGAGGGGGCGTGGCAGCTCGTTTTTTGGGGTTGGGGCGCAGATCGCCGGGGCCGCGATACGGCCCTTTTGCGACACAAGGCCGTTCCCACAAGGGGCCCGGTTCGGGGCATGCCTGTAGGAGCGGCCTTGCGTCGCGATGGGCTGCAAAGCAGCCCCCAGCACCCTCAGCTCAGCATCAGAAGATGCTGATCGGGTACTCGACGAATACGCGTACTTCGTTGCCATCGTCGTTGTAGCCGTTCTGCTGTACGGCGTTGTTGGTACGCACGAACGAGCTACGCAACTTGATGGACAGGTCTTTGGCCGGGCCGTCCTGCACCACGTAACGGACCTGGTTGAAGATCTCGCGTTCCTTGCCTTCGCCGAAGCCATGGGTGTTGATGTTGTCACCCAGCACATAAGCGAATTTGTAGGTCAGGCCTGGCATGCCAAAGGCGCCAAAATCCAAGCCATAGCCCAACTGCCAGGATCGCTCATCCTCAGCATTGAAATCGGACCAGTAAGAGTTGGCTAAATAGATGGTCGAGCCACCATCACTGGTGCCCCAGGGCTGGTTCTGGTAGCTACCATAGTTATAGCCAGTGCTGCCGGTGCTGCGCTGATGGGCCACAGTGAAGGAGTGAGGTCCGTAGGCATAGGTGGCTGCCAGACTCCAAATAGTGTTGTCGTCCCCGGTCAGGCTAGCTTTTTCGACGAATTTCTTATCGATATCAGTCTTGTAGCCGTTGAAATCCAAAGTCAGCGACTGTTCGCTGGAGATGGGGAACACATAGTTCATACCCAGATAGTGCTTCTTCATCACGTCTTCGTTGTCAGCGGTGTACAAAGAAGCGGTGAAGTTATCGGTGAATTTGTAGCTGCCACCGAAAACATTGATGGACTTGAGGTGACCGCTATCTCGCCCCTCGGCGCTTTTGCGCGCTTCCTGGGTGAAGCGGCCGGCGTTCAGCTCCAGGCCCTTGATTTCCTTGGAGGTGATCAGGGTGCCGGTGAAGCTTTCTGGCAGCAGACGTGCGTCGTCGTACTGCAGCACTGGCAGTGCTGGCATCTGGTCACCGTACTTGAGCACGGTATTGGAAATGCGGAACTTCACGGCTGCGCCACCACGCGCCAGGTTGTGCGGCGAGCTGGCGTTGCCGTCGGCGTTGGTGGTTTCGTGCGGCTTGAAGAAGTCGACACCCGCGCCACCGTTATGGCCTTTGCCGCCATCGAGGCGCAGGGCATACAGACCGAATGCGTCGACGCCGACACCGACAGTGCCTTGGGTGAAACCGGAGGAGAAGTTGCCGATGACTGCCTGGCCCCATTCGATCTGGTCGTCGGTGCCGTGCTTCTTGTCACGGTTGATATAAGCGTTGCGCAGAAGGACGTTGGCGTGGCTGTCCTCGATGAAGCCCTTGCTCTCGGCCTGATCATTGGCCTGTGCCTGGGTCGCGGCGATCATCGCCAGGGCGACCAGGCTGATCCTGGTTTTCAACATGTTATTTTCCTTATCGCTTAATCAAAAACGCGCTGCAATACAACGCCAGGAACCAACGCCCCTTACGTAGGTTCGACGCTATGCGGATCCAGACTTGAAGGCCGGCCGGCAATTGCACGGGCGGCCTCTGGCAGCAGCATGGCCAACGGAAGTGGCCAGCAGGCGTTGGGCCGAATCCTAGCCGTGTGCGATTACAAATGTCAAAAAGTCGTGAAATGCAGGTTGATATAACCAAGATCATCCCGTGATACGAGGCATTTCAATGCATGTCGGCGCTGTAGGGGGGGATTTTATCTTTTTGTCAGAAACGGCATCTTGACTGCTCCGACAATTTACCGGGTGCGTGCGGGGAGGGGCGTGTGGCAGGTACCGGCCTCTTCGCGGCTATCGCCGCCAAGAGGTCGGCACAGCTGTAGTCGATTAGTGCCACACCGCCATCAGCGCCTGCATTTCAGCATCGCTGAGCAAACCTTGCGGGTAGCGTCCGGCAAGCAGACGTCGTGGGTCGGTCGTCCTGACCCTGATGCTTCCACGGTGTTTCAACCACGCCGCGACCCGCTTGAGCGATGGGTGACCAACTGCCGATGGGCGCAAAGCCGACTCACTTGCTGCGTTCATGTCTACACGTACTCCCTAACCCGTGAGCGGCTAATCTACGTAGGTAATGTTACAGCTCGGATAACCTGGCAGAGCCGAGCTATCTCCTTGAAAAACAATACAAAACCTATGCCAAACCAGCCGCCGGGCGTCGCCCGAAAAAAAAGGCCCGTCTACTGACGGGCCTCTTGGTCACCGGGCTGGCACTCAGCGCGTCACCGGTGCCGGCTGCTGCTGGGTCAGGCAGTGGATGTTGCCACCGCCCAACAGCAGCTCGCGCCCGGGAATCATCACCACTTCGTGGTCGGGGAATATCCGCGCAAGGATCGCTCTGGCTTCGGCATCTGCCGGGTCATCGAAGCTTGGCGCAATAATGCCGCCGTTGACGATCAGGAAGTTCACGTAGGAGCCGGCCAGGCGCACCGATGGGTCACGCTCCTGGCTGCCGGCAACGTGGTCGACACCGGCACATTCTTCAGCCGTGGCGTACAGCGGCCCGGGAATGGGCATTTTGTGCACGATTAGTGCTCGGCCCTTGGCGTCACGGGTGTTCTGCAACACCTCCATGGCGGCATGGCAACGGGCGTAATTGGGGTCGTTGGAATCATCGGTCCAGGCCAGTAACACTTCGCCCGGGCGCACGTAACAGCAGAAATTGTCGACGTGGCCGTCGGTTTCATCGTTGTACAGGCCATCGGGCAACCACACCACGGTATCCACCGCCAGGTGGTCGCGCAGCACCGCTTCGATCTGCTCGCGGGTCAGGTGCGGGTTGCGGTTGCGGTTGAGCAGGCATTCCTCGGTGGTGATCAGCGTGCCTTCACCGTCCACGTGGATCGAACCGCCCTCGAGCACGAAGCCTTCGGTGTGGTAGCGCTGGCAGCGCTCCATTTCCAGCACTTTGGCCGCCAGCTCCTCGTCGCGGTTCCATGGCGCATACAGGCCACCATCGAAGCCGCCCCAGGCGTTGAAGCCCCAGTCCACACCGCGCACTTCGCCTTGGTCGTTGATGACGAAGGTCGGGCCGGTGTCACGCACCCAGGCGTCGTCGTTGCTGATTTCGACCACCCGAATGTTCGGCTGGTCGAGCTGGCGACGCGCGTTCTCGTACTGGCCAGCGGAAACCGCCACGGTAACCGGCTCAAAACGGGCAATGGCCTTGGCCAGGGCTACATGGGCTGCCTGCGCCGGTTTGCCGCCCAGGCGCCAGTTGTCCGAACGCTCCGGCCAAACCATCCATACCTGGGTTTGCGGGGCCCACTCGGCGGGCATGTGGAAACCATCGGCACGTGGCGTGGAGTTGAGGGTTTTCATGGTTGACCTCTGTAATGGCCCTGGGCCGGATTGCAGTGAGACGTTGATCTATTTATAACCGATACATATCGATATTTAAAGCCTTATACGTCGGATTTTAAGGAGAACCTTCATCCTAATATCGATAGAAATCGAATTTAATGCGTGTTCGCCCGCTAGCACCCGTCGCTTGGCCGCCTACCCTGGCCATATCGTACGCATCCTGTCACTGCTGCATGCGGAAATTTCCAGGAAGGGCGACTAGGGTCAATAGTTAACGAACGGCAAGCGAACCGCCATGAACATCATCCCGACTGAAATCCCCGATGTACTGATCATCGAGCCCACGGTTTACGGTGACAGCCGTGGCTTTTTCTTCGAAGCGTTCAACGCCCGCGAGTTCGCAAGGCAGACCGGGGTGAATGTCGAATTCGTCCAGGATAACCACTCGAGCTCGGTCAAGGGCGTGCTCCGCGGGCTGCATTTTCAGGTGGAGAACACCCAGGGCAAGTTGGTGCGCGTGGTTCAGGGCGAAATCCGCGATGTCGCCTTGGATGTGCGCAAAAGCTCGCCAACCTTCGGCCAGTGGGTCGCGGTGGATCTGTCCGCAGCCAACCATCGCCAGTTGTGGATACCGGCAGGCTTCGCCCACGGCTTTGCGGTGCTGAGCGAGTCGGCCGAGTTCCTCTACAAGACCACCGATTACTACAACCCCGGCGCCGACCGCTGCATCCGCTGGGACGATCCGCACTTGGCCATCGACTGGGGGCTGCAGCAACCACCGCTGCTGTCAGACAAGGACAAGCTTGGCCGGGCATGGGCAGAGGCGGAACTGCTGCCGTAACTAGCGCATAATTGCGCCAGACCTTTCTGGCGCATTTACGTGATGATTGCTAAACCCACGCCTCCACGCCGTCCCCGCTGGCGCAGCCTGGCCTTGCTGGCCCTGTGCCTGGCGCCGTTACTGTGGCCCTTGCACCACCTGGCCGAACGTTACTACCAGCAGGAATTGGCCTCGCAGAACCGCCAGACCCTGGACCTGTACGTGGCCAACCTGCTCGGCACCCTGCACCGCTACGAAACCTTGCCGCAGATCCTCGGCGACCTGCCGGCACTGCGCAGCGTACTGGCCGACCCCTTCCGCCTGGAGGCGGTGACCAACGCCAACCGCCTGCTCAAGGGCATCGTGCAGCAGACCGGCGCCGAGGTGATGTACCTGATGGACGTCAGCGGCAACACCCTGGCGGCCTCCAACTGGGACAAGCACGACAGCTTCGTGGGCCGCAACTTCGCCTTCCGCCCGTACTTCAACGAAGCCATGGCGGGCCACCTGGGCCGCTTCTTCGGCCAGGGCACAACGTCGGCCAAACGCGGCTACTTCTTTGCCGCCGCCGTGCGTGATCGCGAGCGCATCGTGGGCGTGCTGGTGGTCAAGGTCGACCTCGACCACACCGAAACCCTGTGGGGCCGCACGCCGGAGCAGCTGTTGCTGACCGATCACAATGGCGTGGTCATCCTCACTTCGCGGCCCGATTGGCGCTTCCGTGCCACCCGCGCACTGAGCGATGCCGAGCGCCAGGCCATCATCGCCATCCAGCCCTACCCTACCCAGGCCCCGCAACCGCTGGTGCTCGCCCCGGATGCCTGGATCACCCAGACCCGCGACATCAAGGAGACCGGCTGGCAAGTCAGCATCCTCGCCCCGCGCATGCTGGTAGACCGTTCGGTGCAAACGGTAATGGCCATTGGCGCCGGCACCCTGCTGGTAGCAATGCTGCTGGCCGGGCTGGTGATGCAACGGCGCCGCCACTACATCGACCGCATCGACTTCGAAGCCCGCGCCCGTCAGGAGCTGGAAAAGCGCGTAGCCGAACGCACCGCCGACCTTGAGGGCCTCAACACCCGCCTCAAGCGCGCCGTACTGGAGCGCGAAAATGCCCAGCAAGAGGCGGTGCGCGCCCAGGACGAGCTGGTGCAGGCCGGCAAGCTGTCGGTGCTTGGCACCATGTCGGCCAGTATCAGCCACGAACTCAACCAACCGCTGGCGGCCATTCGCAGCTACGCGGAAAACGCCGAGATCCTGCTCGACCACCAACGCACCGAGGACGCCCGCGGCAACCTCAAGCTGATTGGCGAGCTCACCGGGCGTATGGCGTCGATCATCGCCCACTTGCGGGCCTTCGCCCGCCGTGATCGGCATGCGCCGGAAAGCGTGGCCCTGCAGCCAGCCCTGGACGATGCCCTGGCGCTGCTGGCCAAGCGTCGCCGGGCAATGGCCGTGGAGCTGATTCGCGACCTGCCGGAAGCCACCTTGTGGGTACAGGCCGGTGAAACCCGCCTGCGCCAGGTGCTGGGCAACCTGCTGGCCAATGCCCTGGATGCCCTGACCGAAAAAGCCAACCCGCGCCGCCTGTGGCTAAGTGCCGAACAGCGTGATGACTGCGTCTACCTGTACATCCGCGACAATGGCCCCGGCTTCAGCCGCCAGGCCCTGGAGCATGCCAAGGAGCCGTTCTTCACCACCAAGACCCGCACCCAGGGCCTGGGCCTGGGGTTGGCCATCTGCGAAAGCCTGATGCGCGCCCTGGGGGGTGAACTGCTGCTGGCCAACCACCCGGAAGGTGGTGCTCTGCTGACCCTGCAGCTACGCAAGGCTGCGCCTGGCGCAACCTTGCCCAATTCGGAGGACCCCTCGGCATGACCCCCGAGACACAGATCGACAGCCAAGCCCAGGTCATCCTCGTCGACGATGACCCGCACCTGCGCCAGGCCCTGAGCCAGACCTTGGACCTGGCCGGGCTGAAAGTGGTCGCGCTGGGCGATGCCCAAGGCCTGGCTGAGCGTATCGAGAGCGACTGGCCCGGCGTGGTGGTCAGCGACATCCGCATGCCCGGCATCGATGGCCTGCAGCTGCTGGAGCAACTGCACGGCCGCGACGCCGAACTGCCCGTGCTGCTGATTACCGGCCACGGGGATGTGCCCCTGGCGGTACAGGCAATGCGCGCCGGTGCCTATGACTTTCTGGAAAAGCCTTTCGCCAGCGACGCCCTGCTCGACAGCGTACGCCGTGCCTTGGCCCTGCGCCGCCTGGTGCTGGACAACCGCAGCCTGCGCCTGGCGCTGAGCGACCGCCAGCAACTGGCCACGCGCCTGGTCGGCCATTCGCCGGCCATGCAGCGCCTGCGCGAGCAGATCGGCGCCTTGGCCGCAACCCGCGCCGATGTGCTGATCCTGGGTGAAACCGGTGCCGGCAAGGAGGTGGTCGCCCGTGCGCTGCATGACCTGTCCAGCCGCCGTGACGGGCCGTTCGTGGCGATCAACGCCGGGGCACTGGCCGAATCGGTGGTCGAAAGCGAACTGTTCGGCCATGAGCCCGGGGCGTTCACCGGGGCGCAAAAACGGCGCATCGGCAAATTCGAGTTCGCCAACGGCGGCACGCTGTTCCTCGACGAAATCGAGAGTATGAGCCTGGACGTGCAGGTCAAGCTGCTGCGCATGTTGCAGGAGCGGGTGGTGGAACGCCTTGGCGGTAACCAGTTGATCCCGCTGGATATCCGCATTATCGCCGCCACCAAGGAAGACCTGCGCCAGGCCGCCGACCAAGGCCGCTTCCGGGCCGACCTGTACTACCGGCTGAACGTAGCGCCACTGCGTATCCCGCCGCTGCGGGACCGCGGCGACGACATCCTGGTGCTGTTCCAGCATTTTGCCGACGCCGCCAGCCAGCGCCACAGCCTGGCGCCACACGCCTTGCTGCCGGCGCAGCGGGCGATGCTGCTGCGCCACACCTGGCCAGGTAACGTGCGTGAATTGCAGAACGCCGCCGAGCGTTTCGCCCTGGGCCTTGAACTGGCGCTGGATGGCCAGCTGCCAGCGGCTGCGGCTGCGGCGCCTTCGGTGTTGAGTGGCAACCTGAGCGAACAGGTAGAGCAATTCGAGCGCTCGCTGATCGCCGCCGAGCTGGCCCAGCCCCACAGCTCCATGCGCAGCCTGGCAGAGGCGCTGGGCATCCCCCGCAAAACCTTGCACGACAAGCTGCGCAAGCATGGCTTGAGCTTCGAGGGCGGTAGCGGCGGGCACGACGACCATGAGGACAACCGTTGATGAGCACCGATAGCCAGTACCTGCAGTCCGTACTGCATGGCGACATCCCGCTGACCCGCGAAATGGGCCTGGAGGTCATTGATTGGCAACACCACACCCTGCGCCTGCAATTGCCGCTGGCGGCCAACGTCAACCACAAGAGCACCATGTTCGGCGGCAGCCTGTACTGTGCAGCGGTGCTGGTGGGCTGGGGCTGGTTGCACATGCGGCTGCGCGAACTGGGGATAGATGACGGGCATATCGTCATCCAGGAAGGGCAAATCAGCTACCCGCTGCCGGTTACCGGGGCGGCAATAGCCCGTTGCCCGGCGCCGGAAGAGAAAGCCTGGGAACGCTTCCTCAACATGTACCAGCGTCGTGGCCGGGCGCGGTTGACGCTGCAGACCACGGTAAGCAATACCGGGACTGATGAGCCGGCCGTCACCTTCAGCGGCCAGTACGTGCTGCACCGCTAAGAACGAAGGCTGTCGCGCCCCCCATGTAGGAGCGGCCTTGTGTCGCGATGGGCTGCAAAGCAGCCCCAGGGTTTGGGCATGGTGCACAAATTGCCGGGGCTGCTTTGCAGCCCATCGCGACACAAGGCCGCTCCTACAAGGCCAGGCCCGCTAGATCAGCTCAAGAAAGGCCTGGCGCCACGCTGCCTTGGCCGGCAACGCCAGGAAGTACGGGTTGAGCAAAGACTCGCGCGCCGGGTAACGGAACGGCAAACCGTCCAGCCCGATCACTTCACCACCCGCCCCTTCCACCACACCCTGGGCCGCCGCCGTATCCCACTGCGAAGTCGGCGCCAGGCGTGGATAACAATCGGCGCTGCCCTCAGCCAACAGGCAGAACTTCAACGAGCTACCAATGTTGGCCAGCTCCAGTTCACCCACTGCCGCACCCAGGCCCGCCAACAATGCTTCCTGTTCGGGGCTGGAGTGCCGGCGGCTGGCAACCACGGTAAACCGCTCACCCACTGGCGGAGCGTTGCGCACCTGGATCGGCCGGGCCGCCTCACCCCCGTCTGCCCGCCAAGCCCCCAATTCGCGGCTCCCAAAGTAGCAGCGGCCATTCGTGGGCATCGATACCACGCCAAACACCACCTCGCCTTTTTCGATCAAGGCGATATTGACTGTGAATTCCTCGCTGCCGGCAATGAATTCCTTGGTGCCATCCAGCGGGTCCACCAGCCACCAGCGGCTCCAGCCCTGGCGCTCGGCCAGCGCAATGTTGCAGTCCTCTTCGGACAACACCGGAATCTGCGGCGCCAGCGCCAGCAGGCCATCGGCAATCACCCGGTGCGCTGCCAGGTCGGCGGCAGTCACCGGCGAATCATCGGCCTTGTTGGTCACTGCCACATCGGCACGCCAGAACGGCAGGATCGCCTCGCCCGCAGTCAACGCCAACTTGACCACTTCACGCATCAGTTGATTGTCGTTCATGGCGCCAGCAGCCCCCGCTGAATCATCAGGTCACGCGCCAGGTACAGGGCCGCCAGGGCGCGGCCTTCGGTGAACTGCGGGTGCATGGCCAAGGCCGACAGCTCGCGCAGGTTGACCTTGTCGACCCGCATCGGCTCCGGCTCATCGCCCTCAAGGCGCTCTTCGTACAGGTCGGTGGCGAGCACCACCTGGATTTTCTGGCTCATGTAGCCCGGCGAAAGCGACAGCTCGGTCAGGTGCTCAAGCTGGCGCGCGCCAAGCCCGGCCTCTTCCTTGAGCTCGCGGTTGGCGGCTGCCAGCACATCTTCGCCGGGCTCGATCAGGCCCTTGGGCAGCGACAGCTCGTACTCGTCGGTACCACCGCAATACTCTTCCACCAGCACGGCGTGCTCGGCGTCGAGCATGGCCACGATCATCACCGCGCCATAGCCGTTACCCCGGCCTACCAGCCGCTCATAGGTGCGCTCGGCACCATTGCTGAAGCGCAATTGCACAGCCTCTACGCGGAACAGGC
This sequence comes from Pseudomonas sp. TJI-51, assembly GCF_000190455.2. Taxonomy (NCBI): domain Bacteria; kingdom Pseudomonadati; phylum Pseudomonadota; class Gammaproteobacteria; order Pseudomonadales; family Pseudomonadaceae; genus Pseudomonas; species Pseudomonas sp. TJI-51. The sequence continues at coordinate 4,764 of NZ_AEWE02000113.1, read as the reverse complement.
GGCTGCTGGCGACGATTTCGCGGCTGAGGACGGTGGGTTTCTGGCGCATGGGGCGGCTCCTTGGCGTGAACGGGTTACTATACCGTGGCTTGCCGACTGATCGAGAGTTTCCCATGCCTGTTCTTCCCTGGTCTGCCATCGATACCGTCCTGCTGGATATGGACGGCACCCTGCTCGACCTGCATTACGACAACCGCTTCTGGCTCGACCACCTGCCCCAGCGCTATGCAGAGCTGCATGGCGTGAGCCGGGCCATGGCGGAGATGGAGCTGCAGCCGCTGTTCGAGCGCAATGCCGGCACGCTGAACTGGTACTGCCTGGACTTCTGGAGCCGGGAGCTGCGCCTGCCGATCCGGGAGCTGAAACGGGAAATTGCCGACCTGATCGCGTTGCGCCCGGATGCCGACACGTTCCTGGCGGCGATTCGAAATGCCGGCAAGCGCGTGGTGATGATCACCAATGCCCACCGTGATTCGCTGTCGCTGAAGCTGGAACGGGTGGAACTGGCACCATATTTCGAGCGGCTGATCAGCTCGCATGATTATGGTTACCCGAAGGAAAGCCCACAGTTCTGGGACGCCTTGCAGGCGGACATCGGTTTTGAGCCGGGGCGTAGCCTGTTCATCGATGACACCCTGGCGATACTGCGCAGCGCACGGCGCTTTGGTGTGGCGCACCTGCTGGCTGTACGCCAGCCCGATAGCCAGGCGCAGCCGCGCGATACTGAAGAGTTTGCTGCGGTCGAGGATTACCGGGAGCTATTGATTGGCCTGTAAGCGCCCTGGCACCGGCTACGCCGGTGTTCGCGGGCACGCCGGCTCCCACAGGTGACCACCGGCCTCACGCCTTGCAGCAACCTTGTGGGAGCCGGCTTGCCGGCGATAGGGCCGATAAAGCCTGCAAAAATCAGTCAGGAATACGCAGTACCTGCCCCGGATAGATCTTGTCCGGGTGCTTGAGCATCGGCTTGTTGGCCTCGAAGATCTTGTTGAACTGATTGGCATTGCCATACACCACCAGGGCAATCGCCGACAGCGTGTCACCCTTCTTGACCGTGACCAGGCGTGCGGCTGTCACGACCGGGCCGGTCACAGTGATCTGGTCATCGACGCTGGCCACACCCTCGATGTTGCCCGCCGCCAGCACAATCTTCTCCTTCTCTTCCTGGCTGGCGACTTCACCCTTGAGGATCACTTTGTCGCCCTCCACGGTCGCCGTGATGTTCGGGTTGCCGAGGCCGACATTCTCCACGTGTTTCTTCAACTGCTCTTCGGCTTTGGCATTGCCCGGAGTCAGCAGGTCGATCAACTTCTCGCCTGCTTCCTTCACGAAACTGATCAAGCTCATAGCACTCTCCTTGTTCACGAAACCTCGAAACCAGCAGTCTAGGCCAGCTTTGCTCATGCCGCCCGCCTGCGACCAATCGACGCGCTCTATCAATGGATAGAGGCTAGCGATTAGACGCCACAGGCCCACGCGCCTAGGCTTGTGCTACACCAAGCCGCCGAATGAACAGCCTGCCCCGATGAACAGCAAACCTCCGGTCTGCACGGCCTCATCGCCCTTGTCCCTGCCGGCCGCCAGCAACACCTACGCATACGTCCAGCTCAGCGACGGTAAAGGTGACAGCACGCCGCTGGCCGAAGAGGTTGCGTTGGCCATCGTCTACAACGGCCTCAACCAGGCAGTGATGCTGGTCAGCCCGACCGACCTGGAAGATTTCGCCGTCGGTTTCAGCGTGGGCAGCGGCATCGTCGAAGGCACCTCGGAAATCTACGACCTGAAGCTCTCGGGCAGTGGCTCTGCCCTGTATGCAGACCTGGAAATATCCAGCCGAGCCTTCTGGAACCTGAAAAACCAGCGCCGGCAGCTGGCCGGCACCAGCGGCTGCGGCCTGTGCGGGGTCGAGGCGCTGGAGCAGGCGTTGCCAGAACTGGCCGTGCTGCCCGGTGCGCCGCTGCCACCGGCAGCGTGGCTGGTGGGCCTGCGCGAGCGCATCGATGCATTTCAGCCGCTGGGCCAGCACTGCGGGGCGGTGCATGCCGCGCTGTTCATGGACCGCCACGGCGAACTGCTGCTGGGCCGTGAAGACATTGGCCGGCACAACGCCCTCGACAAGCTGATCGGCGCGCTGCTGCGCCAGGGCATCGACAGCCAGGGCGGCCTTGCGATCGTCACCAGCCGCTGCAGCCTGGAACTGATCCAGAAGGTGCTGCGCGCCGGCATCCAGACCTTGGTCAGCCTGTCCGCCCCCACCGGGCTTGCCCTGCAGTGGGCGCGCAAGCACAACCTCAACCTCATTCATCTACCCAAGCACAGCGCACCGCGGGTCTACAGCCCGGCGGCGGAGTCGTAACAGTCGTGCCCTCGTACCAGCACCTACCGGACAATGCCCCAGCCTCAACCCCTCGCTACAAGCCCTACCACGGCCCTGCCGGTGGCTGGGGCGCGCTGCGCAGCGTGGCCAAGGCCTGGGTCGGCAGCGATAACGCGCTGAAGAACATTCGCGCCCTGCTCAAGACCAACCAGAACGGCGGTTTCGACTGCCCAGGCTGCGCCTGGGGCGATTCGCCAGAAAGCGGCATGGTCAAGTTCTGCGAGAACGGCGCCAAGGCCGTGAACTGGGAGGCCACCAAGCGCCGTGTCGACGCTGCCTTCTTCGCCCGTTACAGCGTCACCGCCTTGCTGCAGCAAAGCGACTACTGGCTGGAGTATCAGGGCCGCCTCACCGAGCCGATGGTCTACGACGCGACCAGCGACCGCTATCAGCCGATCAGCTGGGACGCCGCTTTTGCCCTGGTCGCCCGCGAGCTGAACAAGTTGGCCACACCTGACCAGGCCGAGTTCTATACCTCGGGGCGGGCCAGCAACGAAGCAGCCTACCTGTACCAGCTGTTCGTGCGCGCCTTCGGTACCAACAACTTTCCCGACTGCTCGAACATGTGCCACGAAGCCAGCGGCGTGGCGTTGGGGCAAAGCATCGGGGTGGGCAAAGGCACGGTCACGTTCGACGACTTCGAACATGCCGACGCGATTTTTGTCTGGGGCCAGAACCCCGGCACCAACCACCCGCGCATGCTCGACCCGCTGCGCGACGCGGTGAAACGTGGCGCTCAGGTAGTTTGCATCAACCCGCTCAAGGAGCGGGGCCTGGAGCGCTTCCAGCACCCGCAGAACCCGCTGGAAATGCTGACCAACAGCGACCGCCCAACCAACACGGCATTCTTCCGCCCGGCGCTGGGTGGCGACATGGCGCTGCTGCGTGGCATGGCCAAGTTCGCCCTGCAGTGGGAGCGTGAAGCCCAGGCCAAGGGTGAACCGGCGGTGTTCGACCATGCCTTCATCGCCGAGCACGGCCATGGCGTGGACGATTACCTGGCCGTGGTAGATGCCACGCCATGGGACCACATCCAGGCGCAATCCGGCCTGCCCATGGCCGACATCGAACTGGCGGCGCGCATGTACTGCCGCGCCGAGCGGGTCATCATGTGCTGGGCGATGGGTATCACCCAACACCGCCACTCGGTGCCGACCATTCAGGAAATCGTCAACCTGCAGATGCTGCGCGGCAATATCGGCGCACCAGGCGCAGGCCTGTGCCCGGTACGTGGCCACAGCAACGTGCAGGGCGACCGCACCATGGGCATCAACGAGCGCCCACCCATGGCACTGCTCGAGGCCATGGAAAAGCGCTTCGGCTTCCCCGTGCCACGGCACAACGGCCACAACACGGTCGAAGCGATTCACGCCATGCTCGACGGCCGGGCCAAGGTGTTCATCGGCCTGGGCGGCAATTTCGCCCAGGCCACGCCGGACACCGAGCGCACGGCGCAGGCGCTGCGCAACTGCGAGCTGACCGTGCACATCAGCACCAAGCTCAACCGCAGCCACCTGGTTCATGGCAAGCAAGCGCTGATTTTGCCGTGCCTGGGCCGTACCGACATCGACCTGCAGGCCGACGGGCCACAAGCGGTAACGGTCGAAGACTCGTTCAGCATGGTGCACGCATCCAACGGCCAGCTCAAACCGCTGTCTTCGCAGATGCGCTCGGAGCCGGCGGTCATTGCTGGCATCGCCGCCGCTACGCTGGGCAAGAAACCCGTGGACTGGCACTGGCTGGTCGCCGACTATGCGCGCATTCGCGACCTGATCGCCGACACCATCACAGGCTTCAGCGGCTTCAACCAACGCCTGCAACACCCAGGCGGCTTCTACCTGGGCAATAACGCCGCCAGCCGCACATGGAAGACCAACACCGGCCGCGCCAACTTCAAGGCCAACCTGCTGCCCGATACGCTGCTTGACGACCGTGTGCGTGCCAGCGGCCAGTTACCGGACCTGATCATGCAGTCGATGCGTTCGCACGATCAGTACAACACCACCATCTACGGCCTGGACGACCGCTACCGTGGCGTGCGCGGCCAACGCGAGGTGCTGTTCGCCAACGAAGCCGACATCATCCGCCTGGGCTTCCAGCCGGGGCAGAAGGTCGACATCGTATCGTTGTGGGGGGATGAACACGTCCGCCGGGTGCACGGCTTTACCCTGCTGGCGTTCGATATTCCGGCCGGGCAGGCGGCGGCTTATTACCCGGAGGTGAACCCGCTGGTGCCGCTGGAGAGCATTGGCGATGGCAGCCATACGCCAACCTCGAAGTTCATCGCCATCAAGCTGGAGCGGGCGCGGGACGACGGGCGTATTCTGTAATAAAGTTGCCGCGAAGAGGCCAGAAGCCCCAACGCTATGTCTAGTCCTGAAATAGGT
>NZ_AEWE02000112.1:0-18225 GCF_000190455.2 Pseudomonas sp. TJI-51 | reverse complement strand
GAAACCAGGGGCGATTCAGTGCTCAGGGGCTGAGCAATGTGCTGGCCTTGATGGCTAAAAGCCTCAGTGCCGTACGCTCAGGCCGTAGCTTTGCGCGCCAACGCAAACGCGCAGCCAGCCGAGGTTGTGGGGGCTACAAACCGACGCGCTGAAGAAACACCACCGCCCAACCTCCGTGTGCAAAAAAAGCTGGCCACAAGCGGTCGGCATAGGCTCGTCCGGAGAACGAGAAATCTCGCCTAGACAGCCGGGCCGGAACAGACGATGATCACATCACCGCCAGCCCAGTTAGACCGCCTGATTGAGCGGCAGAGGCCTGGTCATCGCCCGACGGCCATGGCAGCTGGCTGCTTCGGGGGGCTTACCTTGGGCAGGGCTGCAGCTTAGGTTGATGACATTGCAACAGGCCCTAGCCCAGAACGATGACAATATCTGCATGCCATAAACCTCACCCGGGCCGTGCAATTGTCCGATGAGCCTATCGTCGGCTTTGGCCTGCTCCGGCAAAACCGGCGGCATGACTTCGCTGCCCAATCTCGACCAACTGCCCCCTGAACAACTGCGCGCTCTGGCGGCGCAGTTGATGCAACGTGTCGAGAGTCTCGATCAGAAAGTCGAGACAATGGGCAAGAAGATCCACCGCGACCAAACGGTTAGCCCAGACACCTTATGGAGCGATGCTAACTACCCAGTGGTTGGCTGAGGATGGACACTGGTTCATCTTGAATAGACGAAACCTGTCGACACTCTGGGGCAGCTATCGGCCGATTCTGTTGAAAAAGTCGATTTTTACGGACATGGGTTGTCAGCAGGTCGAAAAGCGCTCAATTTTCGCGTTGCTATGTAAAATCTAATGCATTTCTGCCTTCTGAGCGAGTCAGATTTTAACGTCGCTCACCTTCTTTCATAGGCGAGCGACGCTACGAGACTTTTTCAACAGAATCGGCCAAAAGCAGTCATCCAGGTTTCCACCTAAGACAACCATGTGGGGGGCTACCGGCCAGGGATGAATACCCGGAGGACTGTGGATTTCCCAGTTTGGTTTGCGGCCATGCTGGCCGGATGGATCCACAGACTCGCCAGCGCAAACAACGTCGTCAGTTGCGCCGTGTTCTTGGCCACGCCGCGAAAGCGAGTTCTCACATAGCCGAACTGAAGCTTGATCACTCGGAACGGATGCTCGACTTTCGCCCGTACCTGCGCCTTGACCTTCTCGATCTGGCGCTTGGCTGAGTAGAGCACGCGCGTTGGCCCAAGTGCTTGTAGGTGCTGCGTCGCGCAGCGATCTGCCAGGTCGCCGGTCGCCCTTCATGCTCCGGTCGTTTCTCAACGCCGGTATAGCCCGAATCGGCATTGGCGACGTTCGCTGCGCCATGCAGTAGATGTGAAACTTCCGTCACGTCAGCCACGTTGGCGGCTGTGCCATGGACATGATGTACCAGGCCCGATTCTGCGTCGGCTCCGATATGCGCTTTCATGCCGAAGAAGTACTGGTTGTCTTAATGAGATGGTCAGCCCAGTTCGAGAAACCCGGTGAGTCTAGACTTACCGGGTTTCTCTCTTGACCGAAGGAGGATCTCTCATGAACACCGTAACGCTTCTAGGTATCGACATCGGCAAGAACACCTTCCACCTGCATGGCCAGGATGCGAGAGGAAATCAGCTCATGCGCAAGAAGCTCAATCGTTGCCAATTGCTGCCGTATCTGGCGCAGTTGCCAAGCTGCAAAATTGCATGGAGTCCTGCGGCAGTTCGTAATGGCTGGCTAGGCAGATCGAGGGCTTGGGCCACCGCGTGCAATTAATCGCGGCGCAGCATGTGAAGGCCTACGTCACTGGCAACAAGAATGACTTTATCGATGCAGAGGCCATCTGCGAAGCCGCGTCGCGACCCAGAACCCGCTCGGTTCCAGTAAAGACCCTTGAGCAGCAGATCCTGTCGACTGAGCACAAGCTGCGCAAGTCTTGGGTGGATAATCGCACGCGAATCATCAACCAGGTGCACGGTGTCCTGCTGGAGCTCAGGATCATTTTCCCCATTGGACATGCTGCTCTGGAGCAGGTGCCCGCTTTGATGGAACGCCATGAGCTGCCGATTCGACTGCGTAATGCGGTTGAGCGAATGCTGCTCGATATTCAACGCCTGACGAGAGATATCAAGGGGATCGATGTCGAGATCAAACAGCAGTTGTCTGAGGACGCCGCCGGCATGCGCTTGCTGAGCATCCCCGGCATCGGCCCTCTCACCACTAGCGCGCTGGTGGCCGATGTCGGTGACGCTTCGACTTACAAACGCTCACGCGACTTTGCCGCGTCACTCGGGTTGGTGCCTCGACAGTATTCAAGCGGTGGCAAGACGAGCTTGCTTGGCATCAGCAAGCGCGGCGACAAGTATCTGCGCTGCCTGCTGGTGCAAGGCGCTCACGCACTGATGATACGAATCGACAAGCGTGACGATGCACTCGGAGCTTGGGTAAGAAATCTTTTGGCTCGCAAGCCCCCGAACAAAGTCGCCTGTGCGCTGGCCAACAAGACGACAAGAATCGTCTGGGCAGTATTAGCCCGAGGCGGCAGCTACAACGTGAAACAGATGGCTTGACCTAACCGACTTACCACCGGCTTTTGCGACGACAGTGATGATGACGATAAACGGCAGACATCCCAACTGAAAACCTGAAAACGAAGATAGTTTTTAAAGCTGATCCCTTTATCAAGGACAATTGGGAGCGACTTCTCATCAAGGGCCGAGCGCTAATGAACGTGCTCACCACGAGCCCGGATACATTAGCGCAAGCATGCTTTACCGTTCATCAAACTGCGTTGCAGGAGGTGGGCTGACTATACATCTTCGTCTGGTGCATTTCCGGATCGCGCTTGCCATCCTTGTTCTTGGTCGAACTGGGCGCGTGGATGATGGTGGCATCGACAATCGTACCCTGGCGTAGCGACAGACCTCCCTTTGTCTTGCAAATAGTTGTTGATGGTTTCCAGAATCCCTGCCGCGAGTTGTTGCATCTCCAGCAGGTGCCGGAAAGTAAGCGTCCGCCCAACTCACCTTGTGCAAGTCAGGCTGGCACCCACTGATGCGGCAGCAACTGCTCAATCTCGCTGGCCCGCTGCGTCGGCAGCCGCGTCAGCACATTCTTGAGATAGGCATACGGATCATGCCCATTCATGCGCGCTGATTGGATCAGGCTCATGATCGCAGCCGCCCGCTTACCGCTGCGTAGCGACCCGGCAAACAGCCAGTTCGAGCGCCCGAGTGCCCATGGCCTTATCTGGTTCTCGACTTGGTTGTTGTCGATGGGCACAGCCCCATCGTCTTAGTAGCGCGTCAGCGCTACCCAGCGTTTCAGGCTGTAGTCGAGGGCTTTGGCCGTGGCTGATCCGTTGGGCACCAAGTCGCGCTGGGCCAACATCCACTCATGCAGTGTTTTGCTGATCGGTACCGCCAACTCCTGACGTAATCGCCACCGATCTTCATCGCTCATGTCCCGTGCCTGGCGCTCGATCTCGTATAAACCGCCAATCGAATGCAACGCCTGTTCGGCCAACTGGCTTTTGTTCGCCACATGCAAATCGAAAAACTTGCGACGGGCGTGGGCCATGCAGCCGATTTCAGTGATGCCTTGCTCAAAGCCAGCTTTGTAGCCAGCGAAGTCATCGCAGACCAACTTGCCGTTCCAGTCGCCGAGGAAGTTGCGCGCATGTTCGCCAGCACGGCTTGAGCTGAAGTCGTAAACCACGGCTTTGAGGGCCGAAAACGGCGTCGTGCTGTAGGCCCAGACGTAGGCCCGGTGGGTTTTCTTCTCGCCCGGTGCAAGCATTTGCACGGGCGTTTCATCAGCATGAATCACGCCCTGCTTCAGCAACGCCTCACGCAATGCATCGACCAACGGCTGGAGCCGCACGCCGGTTTGTCCAACCCATTGGGCCAAGGTCGAGCGAGCGATTGCCAGCCCGGCGCGGCCAAAGATTTTCTCCTGCCGATACAGCGGCAAGTGATCGGCAAACTTGGCCACCATTACGTGGGCCAGCAAACCTGCGGTTGGGCTACCTTTGTCGATAACCTGCGCTGGCACCGGCGCCTGGATCAGTATTTCGCACTGGCGGCAGGCCCATTTGCCACGTACATGTTGCTCGACGGTAAACACACCAGGCGTGTAATCCAGCTTTTCGCTGACGTCTTCGCCGATGCGTTGAAGCTGGCAGCCACAGGCGCACTGAGTGTTTTCGGGTTCGTGACGAATCACCGTACGTGGAAACTGCGGCGGCAAGGGCGCACGTTTCGGGGATTGCCGTGGCTCGGCCTGTGGTGAAGCTGGGATGAGCTTTTTCAGCTCTTCTTCGATAGCTTCAAGGTCTGTGTCGAGGAGGTCATCCAGCAAGCTGTCTTGTGCTGGGCTGATCTGCTCGCTGGGCTTGGCAAACTTGTGGCGCTTGAGCAGGGCGATTTCGAACTTGAACTGTTCGATGAGAATTTCATCGTTCTGGATCTTCCTGCTCATCGCCTCGACTTGGGACTGCAATTGCAACGCCTGTGCCGCCAAGGCACGAAGCTGTTCCGGAGTCATCTGGTCGAGGTTGGGCAAGAAAGTCATGCCGCCGATTGTGCCAGAGCAGGCCCGAAACGACGACAAGCAGACCGGCCAAATGGCCGGCGGTTACAGCATGCTGATCACGCCGCCTGAGCCGACCCGCTGCCACGGCAGGCCCAGCACCAACGCCTGGAGTTGCTCGCTGTCGAGTTCGACCTCACAGCCGTGGCGAATTCCGGGCCAGTGAAACTTGCCTTGATTCAGGCGCCGCGCGGCAAGCCAGACGCCCACGCCATCGTGCACCAGCACTTTCATCCGGTTAGCACGGCGATTGGCGAACAGATAAGCGCAGTGCGGCTTCGCCGCACCGAACACCGCGATCACCCGGGCCAAAGCCGTTTCGGTACCGGCGCGCATGTCCATCGGCTCGGTGGCCAGCCAGATTGCATCAATGCGGATCATTGAGCGACAGCCCGGATAAATTGCGCACAGCCCTCGGGATCCGAGGCTGGCCATCTCACTGTGATCAATTGGCCGGCCATGGGCAACTCGATGATCACTGAGGCTTCGGCTGGCCGTTTAGGTGCGGCTTTTAGCGGAACGAACGCCGGTAGTGAAGTCGCTGCGGGCTGGTCTCGATAGAGCGGCATCCATTTGCGGATGACATTGGCATTGATGCCGTGGCTGATGGCGACACTCGATACGGTTGCCCCAGGTTGCAGGCATTCCTGAACGACCTGGGCTTTGAATGGTTTCGGATAAGAGCTTCGTTGGCGCATGGAAATCCTGGCGATAAGGGCGATCGCGTCCGCTTAAAAATACCCGGACACCATCGCCCTAAAAGCTGGAGTTCGTAAGGTGAGTTCACCGGACGCTTACTGTTGGCTGCCTGCAAGCCTGCGTATTCAATGATACGGTCTCGATTTGATCTCGCGACCTGGGCAAGCGCTGAGGCTTCGTGGATAGCGAGGTCGGAACACAGGCCTTGGTGGTAACAGCTCAACAGATAGCGTATTGCGGACGCCGCAGCTACGCCATTCCCTGGGTCTAGCTTCAGCGCTGCCAATCGGGCGTCATGGGCTTCACTGAAGCGGAAGCTTCCTTCCAGCTGATTAGCAAGGTTCGTCCAACTCTGTGTGCGAATGGCATCTGCAGCCTCAGTGTTCTGAGCCACGTGCCAGAAGTAGCCACGGGCTTCAGCCCGCAGGGCCTTGGTAGATTCGAGGTGGGTCTAGCCGATCACCTTCTTCGCTGGTGAAAGCCGCTGCACTGATTATTGCCGTGGCCAGGTTGAACTTCACATCAGGGGTTGGGAAGGTCGAATGAAGCTCTCGGTACAGTGCAAGTCCTTCCTCAACAGCGTCGCGCGCCTGAATCAACACACCTGCGTTTACCAGAGCCGCAGCCTGAATAACCTTAAGGTTTGGCGCCTGTGGGCCATCAGCGACGATTCTTCGCGCTTCCCTGATTGCTGCACCTGGATCGGTGTCCTCCAAATGGTTCAAACGGGCCAGCAGCTCTTGGAAATCGTAATTCGCCAAAGGTAACGCCTCTGCAGTTGGAATATGCCAATAAGAAGCCGTGCCACACGCCCTACCCTAAAAACAGCCTCGTCAGCACGTTGCCTAATACTCTCGCCTCCTGTGAGGTGCGCCTAAGAGTGGTCGGTTGCCGGCAGATGAGCACCTGCCAGGACACCGTCACGAGGCAGTTCACTTACCCCGCTGCGATCGAAAGTGGCACCACCCTATTGGCCACCTGCTTTTGGCTGAGGTAGCGGGTGCAGCTCACCCTCAAGAACGAGGCAAAATTCACCACTTCTCCCCGGTAATCCATGACTTCCTCGTACAGCTTAGCGATGAGTTGGTTCGTGCTGACACCATCCGCTGAAGCGATCTCGGTCAGGATGTCCCAGAACTGGTTTTCTAGACGCAGGGTGGTAACCACGCCCCGGATGCGCAAGGAGCGCGAGCGCGATTCATAGAGAATCGGGTCTGCCTTCACGTACAGCTCACACATGATGCCTCCGCTGGTTTCACCTGGCTAAGTCGCGTCGTGGGCATATGCCCACACCTGAAGCTACCTTCCCAAGGCATCACGCGGGTAATACACCGCTATTACACGTGCCCATTTCGCTGCCGAGGCGCACGTAATAGCCACTTATTACCCACCAGATTTTCATTCTGCCATCTTGAGTGCATAACAACACCACAGGAAAGCCTGATAATGTCGAAATTCCTCCACACCATGATCCGCGTAGGTGACCTGGATGCCTCCATGAGTTTCTACGGACAAGCATTCGACCTGCAGGAATCCCATCGCCTTGAGTTCGACGATTTCTCCCTCGTGTACCTGCGCGACCAGCAAAGCGGCGCCGAAATCGAACTGACCTGGAACAAGGGCCAAGACAGCTACACCCACGGCAGTGGCTATGGCCATGTCGCCTTCGCAGTAGAAGACCTTGATCTCCATCACGCTCGCTTGAGCGAAATAGGGCTCTCACCTGCCCCCATCAAGGAATTCAAACGTGGCGAGGAGATGCTCGCTCGCTTCTTCTTCATCCAAGACCCCGACGGCTACAAGATTGAGGTGCTGCAGCGCGCCGGCCACTACCAGTAACGCAACCACAAGCATCAGACGCCTAGGCGTCGTCTATTAATACAGCGCGGAAAAACGCCACTCCCCAACAAAGCAGCACCCGTGATGTCAGGCTCCTAATAACAACAACAAGGAGAACAGCATGCAGGATATACAAGCCAGCCGCCGTAGCTTTCTGAAAGGCAGCGGCGGAATTCTCTTGGGCACGTTGCTTTTCACCTCCGGCCCCATTGCCCTGCTCGCCCCCAGTAAAACCTGGGCGCTCGAGATGAAAATGCTGAACAACGATCAAGCCGCACGACTGATCGTTGTGGTGCGCCGGATCTACCCTCACGATCAGATGGAAGACGCTGTGTACGCCTTTGCGATCAAAGCACTGGACGACCGCGCCGTTACTGACCCCTCCATTCTTCCCCTGCTTGAACAAGGTTTGAACGAGCTGGACAAGTCTGCCGACGGCGCCTGGCTGAATCTGGATGAGCCACGCCAATTGGCCTTGCTGGAGTCCATCCAGACCACCCCGTTTTTCACCCTGATCAGATCAGTATCGGTCAATGCTCTTTACAGCAATGAACTCGCCTACCAGCACTTTGGCTACGAGGGCGCCTCCTTCCCCAAAGGCGGCTACTTGATGCGCGGCTTCAACGATCTGAAATGGCTGCCTGCTGCCCCTACCGAAGCCAGTCCCCCCGCCTTTTCCTGAGGATGCGTACATGACTACATTCAATTTCGACGACGACTCGGTAGTGGTGATCATCGGCTCTGGTGCGGGTGGCGGGACACTGGCCAATGAACTGTGCCAGAAGGGTATTCCAGTCGTTCTGCTGGAAGCTGGACAGCGCCAATCCTCTGCCACATTCATCAATGACGAATGGCCTTCATTCGAGCAATTGTCCTGGGGCGATACTCGCACTACCTCGGGCTCGTGGCAGATCGCCAAGGACTTCCCGAATCTCCCCGCCTGGATCTGTAAAACCGTCGGTGGAACCACCACTCACTGGGCAGGTGCCAGCCTTCGATTCCAGGAGCATGAATTCCGAGCGCGGCAGACCTACGGCGACATCAAAGACGCGAATCTGCTCGACTGGCCACTGACGCTTGCAGAATTGGAGCCCTTCTATGCAAGGGCAGAAGACAAGATGGGCGTGACGCGCACCAACGACATTCCTGGACTGCCGGGAAACAACAATTTCCAGGTGATGTACAACGGTGCTCGCAAGCTTGGTTACAAGAAATGCAGTACCGGCCACATGGCGATCAACAGCCGTGCTCGCGCAGGACGTGCTCAATGCATGCAACTCGGATTCTGCTTCCAGGGCTGCAAGATGGGGGCAAAGTGGTCAACGCTGTACACCGAGATTCCAGCAGCGGAAGCCACAGGTAAGCTCGAGCTCCGCACGCAGGCGCACGCAGTGAAGATCGAGCACGATGCCAAGGGACGCGCGACTGGAGTGGTCTACGCGGATGCGCAGGGACGACTGCAACGCCAGAAAGCGCGTCTTGTTGCGGTCGCAGGCAATGCCATCGAAACGCCCCGCTTGCTGTTGAATTCGACCAGCACATTGTTCCCTCATGGGATTGGCAACGGTTCAGGGATGGTTGGTAAGCACTACATGCGCCATACCACCGGCTCAGTGTTTGCGGAGTTCAAGGATCCGGTGCACTTCTACCGCGGCACCATCATGGCCGGCCTAATCGGTGATGAGGTGCACTTCAATCCCGACCGAGGCTTTGTCGGTGGCTACGAGATGGAAACCATCTCGCTCGGCCTTTCCTTCATGGCTGCGTTCTTCAACCCCGGCGCCTGGGGGCGCGACTTCACCCGCGTCATGGACAACTACACGCATCTGGCTGGCATGTGGCTGGTCGGTGAGGACATGCCCCGGGAAACCAATCGCATCACCCTGAGCGATACCGTCAAAGACCGCTTCGGCATTCCAGTGGCCAACGTGCACTACGACGACCACCCCAACGATATCGCCATGCGAGAGCATGCCTATCAGCAAGGTAGTGCGGTCTATGAGGCCGTCGGAGCACTGAAGACGCATCGAGTACCACCCTACCCCTCGACTCATAACATGGGCACATGTCGCATGAGCCACAAGGAAGCTGATGGCGTCTGCAATAAATACGGGCAAAGCCATGAAGTCCCGAATCTCTTCATTTCGGATGGCAGTCAGTTCACCACCAGCGCAGCCGAGAACCCTACCCTGACGATCGTCAGCCTCGCGATCCGTCAGGCTGAGTACATTGCCGATGCCTTAAGGACGCATGCGGCATGACTACTACTCCCGACAACCGTTTGGAGATTTGCGCTCTCCCGGCATTCACCGACAACTACATCTGGCTTCTGGCTGATCACTCAAACCAGGCCTGTGCAGTCGTAGATCCAGGTGATGCCGGGCCAGTTCAAGCCTGGCTGGCTGAGCATCCTGGTTGGGTGCTCACTGATGTACTGATCACTCACCACCACAGTGACCATGTGGGCGGTATCGAGAAGCTGAAGTCTGCCTTCGACCTTCTCGTCCATGGCCCGGAAAACGAGCCGATCCCCTATAGGGATCGGCCACTCAAGGATGGTGATCTGATCCAGGTATTGGGACGTACCATCAACGTGATCGGGGTGCCTGGCCATACTTCCGGACACTTGGCTTACCACCTGGTTGATGAGAATGTGCTGTTCAGCGGCGACACGCTGTTCAGCGCCGGTTGTGGGCGCCTGTTCGAGGGTACGCCGCTGCAGATGCTGACCTCGCTCGAATGCCTTGCAGCGCTACCGGAGCAGACGCAAGTCTACTGTGCACACGAGTACACCCTCTCCAACCTGCGTTTTGCATTGGCTGTTGACCCAGACAATCAGCAAATCGCCGAGCGCTTGGCCGAGGTCTGCGAAATCCGTGACCGCGGTGAGTGCACCTTACCGACCCGAATCGGCGTTGAGCGTGCATTTAACCCGTTCCTCCGCGTACGGGAAGCGAAGATCGTTGAGGCTATCGAACGTCACGCGGGGCTGACCATCAGATCCGCCGAGGAATGCTTCGCTGCAATGCGCAAGTGGAAAGACAATTTCTGAACAACAACAAGAGGATCATCTATGAGAAAAACACTGCTGATTGCCGCTACAGCCTTCATGATTGCTTCTGCCCAGGCAGCTCAAGAGCCTGAGGCCGTATTCGCAAAATCCTGCGCCATGTGCCACAACGGCCAACTCCCAAACGCGCCCAAGAAAGGTGATGCAGCTGCGTGGAAACCTCGCCTTGCTCAAGGGCAAGAGGCACTACTCAAAAACGTAGTGAATGGATTGAGTGTCATGCCACCACGTGGGCTCTGCAGTGACTGCAGTGACGAAGACCTCGTGGCAACGATAGGCTGGATGTCTCGCTAACCGATAGGAAAATCGAGCCGCTATAGGACAATGGGGCATCCACAAAGGTCAGCCTTCTTGAGGGCGATGCCGAATTGACCCACGTGCCGACGTAAGACTGCCCCACCTCTAAATCAGCACAAACTCTGCACAACCAATGTTTTTCGAGGAATCAGCCTAGGTCAGTGACATCTCGGCAACTGGGTCAATTCGGCGTCAGCGCCAACACCATATCGGGTCGGTGGCAGCAACGGGCTGGCATACACCATGCCCTCAACTCTGGCGTCGATACCGAAGACGGCGTCACCCGTGGTTTTGTTGGCAATGTCCAGCGAAGTGACCGGTTTACCCACCAGCCTCAGGTCGGCATCGGCCTTCAGTGGCAGCGCTTTCAGCTCCGCTTCGCTGAACTCACGGGTCACGCCCAAGGTGACCAGTTCGGCGTAGGAAATTTCCTGTTTTCCGCAAACCACCCTACCGCCGCGGGCCACACAGGAATCGGGCGAAACGCCCCATTTTTTGGCAGCAGCTTCAATCAATGCCACCCGTCCGGCAGCACCGGCCTGACAGTAAACCGGCCAGCTCTGGGACACCGACCAACTCCCGCCGGTCACCATCAGGCCCCATTTCCTGGCACTGTCCACATGGACGATTTCCACATTTTCCCAAGACACCTCCAATTCGTCCGCAAGGATTCGGGCGATGGAAGTACCCCACGTGCTGGCCCATTTCGACCCGAATGATGTTGACCTTGACCTTGACCTTGCCGGCGTTGTCGATGGAGTACCACACCGAAGGTTCGTAGATTGCGCCTTCACTGGGTAGCGCCGCGTCATCGGTCGTCGCAGGATCCATGGCCGCTAACACGCCGCGTGGAAAGCCAAAGCTGAGCCCCGCCAGGGTCATGGCAACCAGAAAGCCACGGCGAGTCATGCCTGTTGGTCCGCCCGTATTAAACAGCGCGCTCATCGTTGACCTCCTGCCTCATTGCAGCAGCCGCTTTATGAATCGCTTTGCGGATGCGTACGTAAGTCATGCAGCGGCAGACGTTGCCACTCATCACCGCATCGATATCTGCATCGGTCGGATCGGGAAAGTCGCTCAGCAGCGCGGCGGCCTGCATGATCTGACCAGGCTGGCAGTAGCCACACTGTGGTACCTGCAATTTATGCCAGGCCACCTGCAACGGATGATTGCCTTGCTCGGACAAGCCTTCGATGGTGGTGACACTGGCACCCACCACGGCGGAGACAGGCGTGATACAGGAACGGGTGGCTCGGCCACCAACGTGTACGGTGCAAGCACCGCAGGCACCAATACCGCAACCGAACTTGGTGCCGGTCATGTTCAATTCGTCACGGATAACCCACAGAAGAGGCATGTCTGTGTCCACGTCGGCAACTGTTGGCTTGCCGTTCAACATAAACCTGGCCATGGCTCACTCCTCCCGCGAATTAATGCTCAAACCGGGGCTGACGACGAATCTCAGCGACTTTCTGTTTCAGATCGGCCATGGCTGTTCATTCGCCGTTTGTCGCAGGTAAGTGGCAATGGCTGTTATGTCGTCATCATTGAGCGCTTCGCGGAACTGAGGCATGACCACACCGCGAATCCCTTGATCGCTTCTGAAGCCATCGAGTATGACGTTGATCAGATTACTCGGGTCGTCAAGATGAGTAGCGCTGCCCAGGGCCAGCAACGGACGACCTTTCACCAGCTGGCTACTGCTGTAGTGGCAAGCAGAACAGGTGCTGTTATACAGCCGGGCACCATGATCGATCCGCAAGTCTGTGGTCTTGTGCTGTGCCTGGTCAGCGGTCTGGAGTTTAGGACTGGCCGCTGGTTCGTTGTTGTTGTCACCCGCCAACTCGCCAAAGTAAACACTCAACGCTTTGATATCCGCGTCAGGCAAGGCAGACAAGCCCTCATGCACGACAGGCGCCATCGGGCCAGCGGCACTGCCGTGGAATAGAGAGTTGCCAGTACGCAGGTATTCATGGAAGTCCTGCACTCGCCAAGGCAGCGGCGACATGCTGGTGCGGGTCAGCGATGGTGCGACCCAGCCGTCAATCGATGCGCCTTCTTACATGTGACTGTATTTTTCGCCCCCCAGCGCATTACGTGGCGTATGGCAGGCACCGCAGTGGCTGATTCCCTGGGCCAAATAGGCACCGCGGTTCCATTCCTCAGACTTGTCGCTACGCTTTTCAAACGGATCGGTGTTGGCGAACAGCAGTTTCCAGCCTGCTTGCAGAAAGCGAAGATTGATCGGAAACGGAATACCGTTTTCCTTCTTCTGCTGATTGATCGCCGGCACGGATGACATGAGGAAGGCATAGACAGCCTTGATAACGTCATTCGTCATTTTATTGAAGTGCTCGAACGGGAACGCCGGCAACAAGTGATGACCATCGCGGCTGACACCGGCACGCATGGCGCGGATAAACGCCTCTTCTGACCAACGACCGATACCCGTGTCAGGGGCCGGAGTGATGTTGCTGGAGTAGATGGCACCGAACTGGGTGTTCATCTGATAGTTACCCGCGTACTCCTGACCACCCGGGGTAGTTTGACAAGTACGGCAGTAACCGGCAGCGGCCATGATTTTGCCGTGCTCGACCATGTCCGAAGGGAATAGGTTCCTGGTCGGGGGTGTAATGGATCCGATTTCCGGATGCCAAGCGTAAATTCCGAACAATACAGCTCCGGCAACCCCTATACCAATGATGCTGACAAAAATGCGCTTAAGCATTTCACATCACCCCACAGGTTAATGCGTGCATTAAAGGGAGAGCGCAACCCTCTTGGACATTCCGTGTTTTTTGGGTAATCAGTGCGATACAGTGATTGAATTAGAGCGTTTCATTATGACCCTTGGCGGGATTTTGCCCAGCGTTTTTTTAGCGTTTACAACCCGTCAGGAAATACCTCCATCACCACGACGGGTCTGGAACTTCGAACGCGCAACGCATCGTAGTACCAGGCTATTACCCTCCCGCTGCGCGATACCTGCATGATCTGGAACAAGGATCATCACCCTACCTGCAATCGCCCTTCAATCTCTCTGCAACCGGCTAATGGCCGTGTTTACACCCAAGCCGTCAAAGGCCCGGTGTTCCAGGAAAAACGAACGAAGATCGATACAACGATCACAAAAATGCAGGCCTGCTCAACCAGGGGCTTGTTGCCACTGAGATGAGTCATTGCCCTGCCCCACCTCGCCGGAGGATCTGTGAGCCTGCCTGTCAGATTTCGTGAAGCTGTAAATACAATAATTCCGCGTGCGCGGCGATTCGATGACGATCTGTCCATCCTGGCTTTCGGAACGGATGCCAGCTTCTATCGCCTGATTCCGCAACTGGTGATTCGCGTCGAGTCCGAAGATGAAGTGGTGGCGCTGCTGCAATTGGCACAGCGCGACCGGGTTCCCGTGACCTTCCGCGCCGCCGGCACCAGCCTGTCCGGGCAAGCCATCAGCGATTCGGTGTTGATCGTGCTTGGGGATAACTGGAACGGTCGCGAGATCCGTGGCCAAGGCACACAGATCCGCTTGCAACCGGGGGTGATCGGCGCGCAGGCCAATGCCTGGCTGGCACCGTTCGGGCGCAAGATCGGCCCGGACCCGGCCTCGATCAACGCCTGCAAAATCGGCGGCATCGTGGCCAACAATGCCAGCGGCATGTGCTGCGGCACGGCGCAAAACACCTATCACACCCTGGCCGGCATTCGTCTGGTGCTGGCCGACGGCAGCCGTCTCGATACCGAAGACGCCACCAGTATCGCGGCGTTTCGCGCCAGTCATGGCGACCTGCTGGAGCGCCTCGCGACCTTGGGCCGCGAGACCCGCGCCAATGCCGAACTGGCCGCGAGAATTTGCCACAAATACCGTCTGAAAAATACCACCGGCCTGTCACTCAACGCCCTGGTGGATTATGACGAACCTGTGGATATCCTGAGCCACTTGCTGGTGGGCTCCGAAGGCACCCTCGGCTTCATCAGCGCAGTGACCTACGACACGGTGATCGATCACCCGAACAAGGCCTCGGCGCTGATCGTATTCCCGGATGTGGAAACCTGCTGCAACGCCGTCACCGTGCTCAAAAGCCAACCGGTGTCAGCGGTAGAGTTGTTGGACCGCCGTAGCTTGCGCTCGGTGCAGAACAAGCCCGGCATGCACGCTTTCGTACAACAGCTGTCGAACAATGCCTGCGCCCTGCTGATCGAATCCCGCGCGGCATCTACCTCGTTGTTGCAGGAACAGCTGGCGCAGATCATGGCGTCGCTGTCTTCGTTCCCGGTAGAGAAGCAAATCGATTTCACCGAAGACCCGCTGGAAAACGCCCGGCTCTGGGCGATCCGCAAGGACACCTTCCCCGCCGTCGGCGCGGTGCGCAAAACCGGAACCACGGTGATCATCGAGGACGTGACCTTCCCGGTGGAACAACTGGCCCTCGGCGTGAACCGGCTGATCGAGCTGTTCGACAAACATCACTACGACGAAGCGATCCTTTTCGGACACGCACTGGAAGGCAATCTGCACTTCGTCTTCACCCAGGGCTTCAACAGCGCGGAAGAAGTCGCACGCTACCAGGCGTTCATGGACGACGTGGCGCAACTGGTGGCTGTCAAGTTCGGCGGTTCGCTCAAGGCCGAGCACGGTACCGGGCGCAACATGGCACCCTTCGTCGAACTGGAATGGGGTAGCGACGCCTACCAGTTGATGTGGCAGCTCAAGCGCCTGCTCGATCCCAACGGCATTCTCAATCCGGACGTGGTGCTCAGCGAAGACCCGCAAATCCACCTCAAGCATCTGAAACCGCTGCCGGCCGCCGACGAGATCATCGACAAGTGCATCGAATGCGGCTTCTGCGAGCCGGTCTGCCCCTCCAAAGGCCTGACCTTGAGCCCGCGCCAGCGGATCGTGATCTGGCGGGACATCCAGGCGAAGAAACGCGCCGGGGTCGACACCCGCGAACTCGAAGCGGCCTACGAATACCAGGGCATCGACACCTGCGCCGCCACCGGTCTTTGTGCGCAACGCTGCCCTGTAGGAATCAACACCGGCGAGCTGGTGAAAAAGCTTCGTGGCCAGCACGCCACCCATAAGAAAACTGCCAACTGGCTGGAGGGAAATTTCGCCACGGCGCTGCAAGGTGCGCGTTTCACCCTGCACGTGGCCAATGGCGCACGGATGTTGCTGGGTGCGCCACGCCTGGCAAAGTTATCCGCAACCTTGACGCGCTTGTCCAAAGGCCAGGTTCCGCAATGGACCAACGCCATACCACAGCCGGAAAAAGCCATTCGCTTCAGCCCGACAGTGAGCGACGAACGCCCGCGCGTGGTGTACCTGGCCGCATGCGTTTCACGGGCGATGGGGCCGGCGGCGGGCGACAAGGAACAAATGTCGCTGTGCGACAAGACCCGCGGCCTGCTGGAAAAAGCCGGTTACCAGGTGGTCTTCCCGGACAACCTGGACAACCTCTGCTGTGGCCAGCCGTTCGCCTCTAAGGGTTATGCTGAACAGGCCGAACACAAACGCCAGGAACTGATTGGCGCTCTGCGCCACGCCAGCCGTGGCGGACTCGACCCGATCTACTGCGACACCAGCCCCTGCACGTTGCGCCTGATCCAGGACCTGGGCGAAGTACGCCTGGACCTGTACGACCCGGTACGTTTCATTCGTACGCACCTGATGGATCGACTGCAGTTCACGCCGCAGGAAGCGCCCATCGCGGTGCATGTCACCTGCAGCACCCAGCACCTTGGTGAAAGCCAGGCGCTGATCGATCTGGCGCGCAAATGCAGCAACAACGTGGTCATCCCCGAAGGCATTCATTGCTGCGGGTTTGCCGGCGACAAGGGCTTCACCACTCCCGAACTGAATGCACATTCACTGCGCACTCTGAAAGATGCGGTGCAGTACTGCAGCGAAGGCATTTCCACCAGTCGCACTTGTGAGATTGGCCTGAGCCAGCATGGCGGGATCGATTATCACGGGCTGGTGTATCTGGTGGACCGCGTGACCCGAAAAAAGACTGGAACAGCAGGACAACCGGTCTCATCAACCCAACTGTGTGCGCAGGAATGACCCTTGAGTGATCTTCTGTTTCGTCGACAAAGGCTGCTGGCGCAACCGGCCCATTACGACCTGTTGAGTCAATGCCTGAGAGGGATTGAGCGCGAATGTTTGCGCGTGGATTGCGAGGGACTCCTTGCACTGACACCGCACCCTGTCGCACTGGGTTCGGCACTTACCCATCCGCAGATAACCACCGACTACTCCGAATCCTTGCTGGAATTCATCACTCCGGCCATGCCGGGGGCAGTGGAATCCTTGGCCTGCCTGGAGCAAATCCACCGATTCGCTTGCAGCAACCTTGAAGGGGAATTTCTGTGGAGCTTGTCCATGCCATGCCCCCTCCCGGAAGAAGAAAACATACCGATCGCCTTTTACGGCACTTCACATACAGGGCAGTTGAAATATCTTTACCGCAAAGGATTGGCCTTGCGCTATGGCAAAAAAATGCAGTGCATTGCCGGCATTCATTACAACTTCTCGATGCCCGAAGCGCTCTTCGCGCTTCTGCAACGGGAGGAAGGTGATACGCAGGCCCTGCAGGATTATCAGTCAGCGTGCTATATGGCCCTGATTCGTAATTTCAAACGCTACAGCTGGTTGCTGATGTATCTGTTCGGCGCCTCCCCAGCGGTGGAGTCCAGCTTTCTCAAGGGAAGCGCGCACGCACTCGAACGGCTCGATGAGCACACTCTCTACCTGCCCTTTGCCACCAGCTTGCGCATGAGCGATCTGGGTTATCAAAGCCGAGCCCAATCCGACCTCAATCCGAGTTATGACACCCTTGGCAATTACATGGAAATGTTACACCGTGCGGTCTCCACGCCCCACCCAGGCTATGAGGAAATGGGGACTCACCAGGCGGGCGAACGAGTGCAGCTGAGCACTCACACGCTGCAGATTGAAAACGAGTTCTACGCCAGTATCCGCCCCAAACGGGTGACAGATATCGGCGAAAGACCGCTTCAGGCGTTGTTGTCACGGGGCATTCAATACGTGGAAGTGCGCTGCCTGGACATCAATCCATTTATGCCAGCGGGAATGGATCTTGTCCAAATGCGCTTTCTCGATGCGTTTTTGTTGTTTTGCGCGTTGCAGGACAGTCCGCGACTGAGCAGTGATGAGCAACTGCATGCCGATCAAAATTTCCTCAAGGTCGCCAAAGAAGGTCGTCGACCCGGGCTGCAACTGCTGAGGGAAGGACAGAACACCGATTTGAAAACCTGGGCTTGCGACTTGTTGGAGAGCATTCAGCCACTCGGCGCGTTGCTGGATCGAAGCCACGCTGGCGACCTCCATACCGAGGCCGTCCAATCACAGCGAGACAAGGTCGAAAACTGCACCCTGACGCCTTCGGCACAGGTGCTGGAGGCGCTGCGAAAACGAAAATCGAGTCTGGCGCGGTTCGGCCTTCTTCAGAGCAAGCAGCACGCCGAATACTTCAAGGGTCTGGCCGGCGACGAAGAGTCGAATCTGGAGGCGCTGAGCGTCACCTCAAGGCTGCACCAGCAAGCGCTTGAGCGAGCCTCCATAGGCGAATTGGACGCCTATGTCCAAACTTACATCAGCCGCATTTCTCAGCTCCACTCGTGATCATTTTCAATGGGCGCAGAAACTCTTTGCCCCTGTTTAAGAGGGTGTAGACAAAAT
>NZ_AEWE02000111.1:5511-8634 GCF_000190455.2 Pseudomonas sp. TJI-51 | reverse complement strand
TCCCGCCACTGTTTGATGCGGTTGTCCTTGACCTTGGCAAACTGCCGCGCATTGAAGTCCAACCGGTTGGCTGCCGGGTCGTAGCGGAACTCCTCGCTGCCCACCAGCGAGCCGGTATCACGGCTGCGCAACTGGCCATTGGCTTCATATTCGTACTTGATCTCGCCACGCAGCTTGTCGAGGGTGCGCACCAGTTCACCGGCCGGGTCGTACTGGTAACGGCGGTGGATCGGTTGTAGGCATGCTCGACCAGCAATGAGGTGTTGATACCGATGTTGTGCACCTGCGACAGCTTGTCGGCCGGTAAGGTCGAGGCGTATTGCCAGGCCTTACGCCCCATGGCGTCGTAGCCGAAGCAACTGGTGAGCTTGCCCTGGGTGCGGTACACCCCATGGTGCAGATCATTCCGCTCCACGTGCTGATCACCTGACCGTTCAGGTACAACTGGTGCAGATGCCCGCTTCCGTAGTACAGCTGATTGACCTGAGCCCGATCCGGCAGGGTCAGTGCATTTTAGCCAAGGCCCTCTCGAGCCTGCTTACATCCTCAACCTTTCCACCTTTATCAACAAATGAATGCCAAGCTGGGATTGCTTTCTTAAATAGGTCCAAGCACTCACTGGTAACATCAGATTTTTTAATAACCAGATCCAGTCTCAGCCCCCCTTATCGTCAAATGGGTTTAATTTTATAAGTTTTTTCGCCCACAAAAATTTCATTATCGCAGTATATCGATCAACAACCTGCCTCTGATAAGCCTCGCTTTTATTACGACTCAAAAGCATCGGAATACTACATAGCGTGAAATCCAAGTCACTCATTTACAACGCCTCTTACCTTGCATGAATCACAGTTGAAATATCATCAATTTCAATTAATTTTTTTGCCCCTGGCTCACGTACAAATATCTCTCCAACCTCACGAATACGCATTTCTTTTTCCAACTGTGCAAATTTGAGTGCAGTGAGGCTCGTAACTTCCTTTGCAGTACCAGTCCCCTCGGCGTTTTTGATAACAAAGTCTACTCGTTGACCTCCCCGGGCTGATACGCAGCACTTAGCCGTCGGGCTTGCGCTCCAGCGTGGTGGTCTGGTTCAGCGCGTCCGTTACCGAGACCAGGTGCTGGCGCTCGTCATAGCGGTAGTACGTGCTCTTGCCCGAGCAGTCCTGGTAGCGCTCGACCTGGGCCAGGGTGTTCCACCACAGGTACTTGGACTTGTAGGTCGCATCGATGATGGTGTGCGGCAGGCCCTCATCGCTGTTCAGGCACTCGGTCATCTGGCCGAGGGCATCGAATTCGGCGAGCAGGTTGCCCTTGTCGTAGCGCGCTCGCCAGGTGCTGCCGTCCGGGTAGCTGACCTGGGTCACCAGCATGGTCAGGTGGTGAAACCGTTCCCACCGCTTCGTTGTCCATCACGCACTTTATATCGGTTAGACTATCCAGCGGGTTGTCGTACTGCAGATGCACGCGGAGCCCGCCGGTGGCGCCGATGTCAGTCAATGTTCCGTCGATGTTCGAGTGAAGTGCAGGAAGTGGTCGCCCTTGGTGCACAAAAGTATACCTGCTTGTAAGGGTTGTACATGCCGACATATGCCGTAAAAATACTGGATCCGCCAACACTATGGCAAAGCCAGCCCAATACTTAACTGTTAAAGATCACGCCACCAGACTCCCACAACAAAAACTTATGGAGAAAGTAAATTTCGAAAAACCTGAAGACAAAATGTCTAATCCTTAAACTGCACCCCGCGAATCGCGTTATTTTCAAAAATAGACTTGACGCGAGCGGTCACAACAATGATCGGGCTTTCTTCTTCAGCCCTAACGACATCACTAGAAAGTATTGCCTCATCGTCCAATACTATCTTACTGAAGCATCTAGGGCCATCTGGCATGTAACTAAGCAATGGCTCGCTAATGGACTCCTTCAAGTTAAAAGCTGGCGATTTATCAATCACATTTAACACTTTGTAGCCAGTATAGGCAACCTCACCTATCAGTAGATCCGCATCCACGAACTGAACACCAGAAATTCCTTCTGCCTTCATTAATTCGTAGAGCCTAGGCGAAATCAAATTCGGGCCGTCACTGTAAAAAAAATCATAGCTCAAGAGTTTTGAGAAGCTGACCCTTTTTGATGCCTCGAAGCAGACCTTTATATCCTTGCTTACAGCCACACCCTCTTTAAATACCCCAGATTCCTCACCCGACAACATCTTTATCTTCAGCCAGTAACTCTCGGGGTAATCTTCTGAAATAGAAAGTATAAAGTTTTTAGCCACAAGTTGCCCCTCTTACAGAGTTTTTATTCAGCATCGTTTTACCTGCGCGCAGCCCCTTTCTCTCATCAACCATGACTCCGTGAATAGCCTTTTGGTAATCCGCTTTAGACCAGCCGTTTTTTTTGCCGTATTCATGAATAATATCCAGCTTCCTCTCTACATTTGAAGTATATTGCGCATGAGACCCACGGTGCACCGTCCGCACAGGATGGTTCTTTTCATACTTTGGCAAATAAATAATATTGGATAATTTATGTATATTAACCTCCCCAACCTGCATTGCCGCATGATTAGACAATTGTTGCGGGATAATATGATGCTTCTGAAAACCATCTATCGCAGGCATCGTATTATAGGTAAGCCACCCAAAAGGATCCAACCAACTAACAGGATTCGGCGCATATTGATATAAATTTATTCCGCCTAACATGCCTATCGGATCATGCGATATGTATTTACCGACTCCCGGATCGTAGTAGCGGAACGTGTTATAGTGCAATTCCGTTTCGATATCCAAGTACTGGCCTTGAAAGCGCAGGTGCTGATCGACCTCATTGATGGGCAGACTCTCTATTGCACCCCATGAGCGATACGACGCCTGCCAAACGATCCTGCCATCTCTATCCGTCAGTTCCAACGGTGTACCAATCTGGTCAGTATGGAAGTAATAAAGCTTCTGCGCTTCCCCTTCAGCCTGATCAACCCGCGCCAACGGCGCATAGCTACCCGGTTCATACAGGTACAAGCTGTTCTGCCCAGGCGTCTCTTCCCGCAGCATCCTCAGCCCTTGCCAAAGAAAGCGCTTGTGCTCGACTTCACCATTGATCTCAGCCCGCTTGGC
>NZ_AEWE02000111.1:5122-5269 GCF_000190455.2 Pseudomonas sp. TJI-51 | reverse complement strand
GCTGCCGGGTCGTAGCGGAACTCCTCACTGCCGATCAGCGAGCCGGTATCGCGACTGCGCAACTGGCCATTGGCTTCATACTCGTACTTGATCTCGCCACGCAGCTTGTCCAGCGTACGTACCAGTTCACCGGCCGGGTCGTACTGG
>NZ_AEWE02000111.1:0-4929 GCF_000190455.2 Pseudomonas sp. TJI-51 | reverse complement strand
GCTGATGACCTGGCCGTCCACGTTCAACTGGTGCAGGTGACCGCTGCCGTAGTACAGGTGGTTGACCTTGCGGCCATCTGGCAGAGTCAGCGTGGTCAGGTTACTGAGCGGGTCGTACTCATAGCCCAGCGTCCCGTCGGGCGTGATTTCCTGCGTCAGCCGGCCCAGCAGGTCATAGGCGTACTTGAGCTTTTCTTCCGTGATACCAAACTTCTTGCTTGTCCCAGTTGGTTGCCGCTCGATGCTCAGCAACCGGTCGCCATCGTCATAAGCGAATGTCTGCGTTGCATCGCTGTTGATCTTGGCGATCAAGCGGCCAATGGCATCACGCTCGAACAGCGTATGGCGCTCGGGCCGTTCGGCATTCTCGCCATAGCCAATCTCATCCAGTCGCGTCAGATGGCCACCGACGTTGTAGCTGAAACGCCGGGTCAGGTTATCTACCCGCACCTCTTCAATCAGCCGGTCCGACACGTCGTAGGCAAAGCTGTAGGTCGCGTTGTTCTCGTTGACCAGCGACGTCAGTCGCAAGGCCTTGTCATAGCCGTAGCGAACCATCTCTCCTTTCGGGTCCTGACGGTTACTGGGCAAACCACGGGAAGTGCGCAGCAGGCGGGTGGTCTGGCCTTTGCCATCGGTGTGGCTGAGCACCTGGCCAAGGCCGTTGTAAGTGAAGGTTTCCGTGGTGCCGTCCGGGTGGCTGATACGCAGCACTTCGCCGTCGGGCTTGCGCTCCAGTGTGGTGGTCTGATTCAGCGCGTTCGTTACCGCGACCAGGTGCTGGCGCTCGTCATAGCGGTAGTACGTGCTCTTGCCCGAGCAGTCCTGGTAACGCTCGACCTGGGCCAGGGTGTTCCACCACAGGTACTTGGACTTGTAGGTCGCATCGATGATCGTGTGCGGCAGGCCGTCATCGCTGTTCAGGTACTCGGTCATCTGGCCGAGGGCATCGAATTCGGCGAGCAGGTTGCCCTTGTCGTCGTAGCGCGCTCGCCAGGTGCTGCCGTCCGGGTAGCTGACCTGGGTCACCAGTGTAGTCAGGTGGTGATATTCGTAGGTGGTCTTGCGGCCCAGCGGGTCGGCCTCTTCGAGCAAGCGGGAGAACTCGTCGTACTTGAATTGCAGGCGGTTACCGTCCGGCAAGGTCAGGCCAACCATATTACCGTTTTCGTCCAGCTCGATGGCGTAACGCTCGCCACCATAATCGCGACTGGCGACCACGCGGTGGTCGGCGTTGTACTGCACTTCCAGTTCCCGGCCAAGCACATCGGTGGCCCAGCTGGTGCGGGCGTCGAGGTCGTAGCGGAAATGGTAGTGCTCGCCATCGCTGGTCCAGTGCTCGACCACACGCGGTTTGCCGCCGAGGGTTTCCCAGCGGTAGTGGCAGCCCAGGCCCAAGGCGTTGCTGTGGGTCACCATCAGGCCTTCGACATAGCTGAAACTGCGCACGCTGTCGCCGTTGCGGTTGCGCACCGCGCTCAGCTGGCCATGCTCGTCGTAACGGTACTGGGTGAGCGTTTCGACCGCATGGTTGTCCACCACGCGCTTGATATCGGTCAGGCGGCCCAGCGGGTGGTCGTAGTGCAAGTGCACGCGGGTGCCGCCGGTGGCGCTGATGTCGGTCAGGGTACCGTCAGGCGTGCGGGTGAAGTGGAGGAAGTGGCCGAGGACGTTCTCGATACGCTGCAGCGGCACTTCGGTGTTGGTGTCTGGCACTTCACCGAAGTAGAAGAACAGGTTGTCGAGGGTCTGCAGGATGTAGTGGCCGCCCTCGGTGCACACCAGGTACACCTGCTCGTGCGGGTTGTAGATCCGCTCACCCGGTTGCAGGGTCACGAAGGGGATTTCGCGGCCCTGGTTGTCGGTGAGGTAGATGAAACTGCCGCTGCGACGCAGACTCTGTTCCCACGGTAGTATCCAGCCGCGGCCGAGCACGCTGTCGACGGTCAGGTCGCTGGCGTAGAAGCGCGACCACTCGATCGGCATCAGGCCCGGCAGGCTGAAGTCGATTTCATCGGGGATCAGCTTGCGGCCCGTCGTGAGGTCGACGGGGTTGCCGACCAGGCCACCGATGGCTCTGCGCGCCACGGGTTCGACCACGTAGCGGCTGGCCACCTCACCTGCGATGAAGCCTGCGGTGAACTTCAGGGCGCAAGGCATGATGGCTTTCATGCCGGCTTGGGTGCCGACCTTGATCAATTGGGCGATCATGCCGGCGGCACCGGCGACGGCCATCAACGTATCCACTGTGGTGCGTAGCCATTCAGGGACTTCGTCGTCCACCGGCAGGTAACGGTAAGTGCCGCCGCCGATGTAGACATTGTTCGAACCACCGGAAATGGTCGCGCCGCAAGTCAGCTTGTCGCCCTTGCGCGCGGCCGCCACGCCATTGATGAAGACGTTGGTCGAGCCCTCGGCGATCTGCACCTGGCCGGGGTGCTTGCTGCAAGCGCCCAGGCTCTTTTCGACGCGGGCGGCCTTGCGGCTGTTGATGAAGACGTTGGGCGAGGCAGTCAGTATCGTCCCTGAGGGGGATGAAAACAGGCCGCCAAACGCCTCGCCGGCAGCGGTCAGCAAGCTGCCGCCAACCCCCGCCGCGAGACCTGCCAGCAAAGCTACGCCGAACCCGCAGGTGAAGGTGGCAAAGGCCACGGTGGCCACGCTGGCCACCAGTGCGATACCCAGAGCGGCCCCCAGCAGGAAACCGCCCAATGCGCCGGTGTGTGAAATATCGTCGCCGAACCTGGCTGCTTCGAACATGAGGGATTACTCCTGTTCGCCAGGTACGGAACGGCTTGCGATAGCGTCAAGACGCGCCATGACCATCAGCATCTCCCTGTAAACGCTCGGCATGAATCAAGTCATGTGCCGGGTTACCCTCCTTGAGAGCTGCTGAGTTAATAGGCTTGTGCGCCATGGTGTCAACCGTGCGCAGGCCACGCCCTCCGTGGGTTACAGCCCAGGGAGGGCAATATCAAAAAGCCATAACCCAGGGATTTTCTGGGTTTGGACAACAGGGTGCCATACGTTGGCGTGATGCGCGTTCTTTGGATTTTCAGAGGCGTCTGTAAGAAAAAGCCGCAGCTTTCCGCGACCTGCGGTGTTGTGCTGCTCACCTATGCCGCTGAGGCCTACTTGCCCTCTTCCACTTGCTTGCCGTTGGCATCCAGCACCTTGGTCGAGGGGTAGCGGTACGAGGCGTAGCGCACCACCAGGATCGAGAACGCCAGCAGCAGAATGCCCCCGCACAGGTACAGCAGCCCTTCATCCGGCGCCTTGTGGTGCGAAACATCGCCGATCAGCAGGCGGGTGAGCGCGGTGATTGCCACGTACAAGAGGAAGCGGATGGGCATGTGGTTGGTCTTGAAGTAGATCCCGACCATGGCCCCCAGCTCCAGGTAGATAAACAGCAGCAGGATGTCATCGACGCTGATCCCGCCCTTGCCGAGCATGTCCAGGAAGGTGACCACCGCCGCATAGGCGGTGATGGCGCCGATGCCGAACAGGGCAAGGTAATGGAAGGCTTCGACGCACAGGTTGCCCAGCGAGTCGGCCGAGCCGTGCAGGCCCTTGCGCAGTTTTTCTGCCCATTTGATGTTCACGATGTTTCATTCCCCACTACGACTTTCAAGGATGATGCGCCACGGGTGTGACGTTTCTGCCATGCAGTTAAAGGGCCAAGCCCCTGCCATGGGAAGGCGGCCGATTGCCGCAAGGCACTTTGTGGCATGGCAAGCTGCAGAAAATGAAATGGCATTGCGCCAGCAGAAAATCAGATTTAAGCCCTTCCTTGTAGGGCATTTCCCAAAGATACTCCCTGCCATTGTGGTGTTCGGTGGTGCGCACTAGTCTCGGGCGGTCGTTGCCAATCAACGACCGGCTTTGACAGGCCGCCCTGAACTAACCACATGGCTTAGCCGTTATGGCAGCTGTCATGGGGCACCTCGTGTGCGCCGGCTTTTGGTTCTGTTCACCGGTCTGTCAACCCATGTACAGCTGCCGCCTTGATGTTTGACAGCAGAAGGTGGTGGCCCCAATTTTGAACAGGCCTACATCATGCTGAGAGTTATCCCCGATCCGCCCCGCTACATCCATTCCCTCGAATACACCCTGATTCCAAAGGCACATCAGGGGACTGACCAATGACCACAGAAGACACCCAGTTCACCGTCGGCAAGACCACTTTCTACCAGGGCGAAAACGGCACCCACCCGCTATTCCGCATCGAGCCCGGTATCCCGTGCAGGGATGCCCGCGAACAGTCTTCGGAGTTGATGGGGTATGTGCGCGAATTGACCATCACCGGGTTGATGGATGGGAAGCCGATGATGATATGGGCTGCGCATTACTTGAGTGCGATGGCCAAGGCGCTGATGGATGATGCCGAGCTGGGGATGAAGCAGTGAGGGTTTGGCTCTAGGTTGCAGGAGGGCTGGCAGGGGGTTGCCGCAGCATTTTCAGCGCCTGGGAGATCGAGCGCCGCCCGCGCGGCGCTCGATCTCACAGGCGATAAAGATGTTGTGCCGGACGCCCCCGCAAAACACCCCACTGCAATTTCTGCTTGCGAACCAACCCACACTGCCATTACTGTATATAGATACAGTAAATTGCAAACCAGTAAAAAGGCATAGAGGTGATGAATGGCCGTCGAAGTGGTGTACCGCAGCAGCCGCGACCCGGAGCGCTTGTTCATGGATAAGGCAGAAGCCGACCGTCACGACAAAATGCTCGAACTGGCAGAGCGCCTGGCTGAAGTGCTGCATAAGGCAGTGCCATCGCTGACCGAGCAGCAGGTTGAAGAAGCCGGTATCTACATGGCCAAGAATCGCGATGTGTTCGCCCGGGCGTTCAAGAGCCAGCCGGATGCGTTGGCCGAGTTGCTCGACGGGCAATCCGCCGAGTGATTACCTGCACCGGCCTCATCGCTGG
>NZ_AEWE02000110.1:0-10671 GCF_000190455.2 Pseudomonas sp. TJI-51 | reverse complement strand
CTAAGGCGATCCCTGTGGGCCGGCTTACCGGCGATTAGGCCAGAACAGGCAATACAGACCTAAAGCCCGGCCCGACCAGGCCGATAACCGGTTATCCCCCCTGTTTCCCACCGAAGGTCACCATGGCCACGCAAAAAGCCCGCGCGGACTCCTTGTCGCTGCTGCTGTTCACCCTGCGCAGCGGCAAGCTGATGGCAATCAACCTGCTCAAGGTCAGCGAGATCATCCCCTGCCCGCCGCTGACCAAGCTGCCCGAGTCGCACCCCCACGTGAAAGGCGTAGCCACCTTGCGTGGCCATTCGTTGTCGGTCATCGACCTGTCCCGTGCCATCGGCGAGCAGCCGCTTGAGGACCCGCAAGGCGGTTGCCTGATCGTCACAGAGATCAGCCGTTCGCGCCAGGGCCTGCACGTGCAGGCCGTAAGCCGCATCGTGCATTGCCTGAGCACCGACATCAAACCGCCGCCCTATGCCTCGGGCAACCGCTCGTTCATCACCGGTGTTACCCGCGTCGACAACACCTTGGTGCAGGTGCTGGATATCGAGAAGGTCATCCACGGCATTGCCCCGCCTGCGCCAGAGCCAGCGCGCGGTTCAGTAAGCGCAGAAGACGCCAGCCTGCTGGCCGCCACCAATATCCTGGTGGTGGACGACAGCCAGGTGGCCCTGCAGCAGTCGGTGCACACCCTGCGCAACCTGGGCATCGAATGCCACACCGCGCGCAGCGCCAAGGACGCGATCAATGTGCTGCTGGAACTGCAAGGCACTGCACAGGAGATCAACGTGGTCGTCTCCGATATCGAAATGAGCGAGATGGATGGCTACGCCTTCACCCGAACCCTGCGTGAAACCCCCGACTTCCAGCACCTGTACGTGCTGCTGCACACCTCGCTGGACAGCGCCATGAGCAGCGAGAAGGCAACCCAGGCCGGGGCGAATGCCATCCTCACCAAGTTTTCCTCACCGGAGCTGACCGATTGTCTGGTGGTGGCAGCACGTGCCGTGGTGTTCGCCGAGCACTGATATATTCAGCGACAAACTCCCCGGCTTGCTGCCGGGGGCAAGTCGGGCATAATTCGGGCCCTCGCAAAAAATTTGCCGGAACCCGCCATGAAGTATCTCAGCTC
The DNA here is from genome assembly GCF_000190455.2 of Pseudomonas sp. TJI-51. Classification (NCBI taxonomy): domain Bacteria; kingdom Pseudomonadati; phylum Pseudomonadota; class Gammaproteobacteria; order Pseudomonadales; family Pseudomonadaceae; genus Pseudomonas; species Pseudomonas sp. TJI-51. The sequence goes on along the minus strand of NZ_AEWE02000110.1, from coordinate 9,545 downwards.
CATCCTGATCGGCTGCGCTCTTTTCAGCGGTATCGCCCAGGCTTCCAGCAGCCAGGCCTGGAACACGCAGCGCCAGCAGATGCTCAAAGCCTGCCTGGCGGCCAGCCAGTTCAAGGACGCCCACGCCCGCGGCAAGCCCGCCGAATTCGATGACCAGGTAGGCATGAGTGCCTTGCTGGTCGAAGGTGTCTACCCGCAGAAGCACATGCAGCAGCGCACTGGCACCGAGCTGTGCCTGTACGACCGCCAACAGCAGCGTGCCTTCGTCAGCGAATGGAGCCCGCAAGCCAAGTGACCGCCACCTTGCGTTTTGGCTGCACCGGATGCGGCAGGTGCTGCAGCGGCCACCATGTCCCCCTGACCCTGGCCGAGGCAGGCCGCTGGGCACATGACGGCGGTCAGGTGGTTGTGCTGATCGAAGCCTTCGTCACCGATGGCCCGGGCATGCCGGTGGAGCAACGTGAGCATGTGCTGCGCCGGTCGTACCCGGTAGCCTGCGGCAATGGCCAGGCGCGGGTGTCGGTGACCTTTGCCGCGTTCAACCCCGGCCGCTGCCGCAACCTGGACGACAACGACCGCTGCAGCATCTATGAGCAACGGCCGTTGGTTTGCCGCATCTACCCGGTGGAAATCAACCCGCACCTCCCCCTGCGCCCAGAGACCAAGGACTGCCCGCCAGAAGCCTGGCAGCAGGGGCCTGCGCTGCTTCACGGCACGCAACTGGTGGATGCCGGGCTGGAGGCATTGGTGCAGGCTTCGCGCCAGGCCGACCGTGACGACATTGGCGCCAAGGTGGCGGTGTGCCAGGCACTGGGCATGACCACCAGTGCGCTCAAGGGCAACGGGTTTACCGCCTACCTGCCGGACATGGGCGCGTTTGCCGGGGCGCTGGCGCAGGTGCCGGATGATGACGGTACACAGTGGACCTTGCATGTGGAGGATGAGACGCTGGCGGCGGGCTTGCAGGGGCAGGGCTTGCACACCACCAACGAGCCCCCGGTGTATTACGCCTTTATCGGTTTCTAGCCCTGCAGGTGGTGGGCGCGGGTTCACCCGCGAGGGAGCAGACCGGGCAGCCGGTTATCTGAAACTGACACGGTTGTCAGCCAGCGGTCACGCTGCCGACCCGGTTCGGCGGCTATAAGATGGAATGACTGACCACCCTCCCCATTGGCCAAGGTGCCCGCACCAATGCGACGTCCGTTCCGCTCTGCCTTGCTTGCCGCCTTGGTACTGCTCATCCTGGTAGCAGCGGGAACTTGGTACACCCAGCGCCAGCCTGCCCCCGCCGCCCGCTCGCAAACGGCCATCCCGGTGCGGGTGGTAACCGTCGCCCAACAGGACGTACCCCGCTACGCCAGTGCCATCGGTTCGGTGCTGTCGCTGCACAGCGTCGAGGTGCGCCCGCAGGTCGAGGGGGTTCTGACCCAGGTTCTGGTCAAGGAAGGCCAGTGGGTCAAGCAGGGCGACTTGCTCGCCACCCTCGACGACCGCGCCATACAGGCCCAGCTCGACCAGGCGCGCGCCCTGCTCGGCCAAAGCCAGGCGCAGATCCAGGTGGCGGCAGTGGACTTGCGGCGCTACCGCCTGCTCAGCCGCGATAACGGCGTGTCCAGGCAACAGCTCGACCAGCAACAGGCACTGGTCAACCAGTTGCAGGCCACCGTCGAAGGCAACCAGGCAGCCATCGCCAACGCCCAGGTGCAGCTGTCGTATACCCGAATCCGCTCGCCGGTGACTGGCCGGGTGGGCATTCGCAACGTCGACCCGGGCAACCTGGTACGCACCAGCGACACGCAAGGCTTGTTCAGCGTGACGCAGATCGACCCGATCGCCGTCGAGTTCGCCCTGCCCCAGCAAATGCTGCCAACCCTGCAACGCCTGCTCACGGCACCGGCCCCTGCGCTGGTGCAGGCGTACATGGACGCTGACGGCGAACGCAGCCTGCTTGGCGAAGGCCACCTGGCGCTGATCGACAACCAGGTTTCCCCCACCACCGGCACCGTGCGGGTCAAAGCCGAATTCGACAACAAGGACGGCCGCCTGTGGCCGGGGCAACTGGTCACCGTCCGCCTGCGCACCGCCGTGCAGGAAAACGCCCTGGTGGTCCCGCCGCCGGTGGTGCAACGTGGGGTGGACGGGCACTTCGTCTACCGCCTGGACGGCGACAAGGTCACCAGCGTGCCGGTCAAGGTGCTGTACCAGGACAGCGAGCTGAACGTCATTGCCGGGGTCAAGCCGGGTGAGCGCCTGGTGCTCGATGGCCAGTCGAGGCTCAAGCCCGGTTCACGAGTCGAGGTCAGCCCCGATGCGCCTCCAGCGCCGGCCATCGCAGACCAGCGGAGCCAGCCATGAACACGCGCAACGGTGTTTCGGCCTGGTGCATCGACCACCCCATCGCCACCTTGTTGCTGACCTTCGCCCTGGTGCTGTTGGGCGCCATCGCCTTCCCACGGCTGCCGGTCGCCCCCTTGCCCGAGGCCGATTTCCCCACCATTCAGGTGACCGCGCAACTGCCCGGCGCCAGCCCGGAAACCATGGCCTCGTCGGTGGCAACCCCGCTGGAGGTGCAATTCAGTGCCATCCCCGGCATGACCCAGATGACCAGCAGCAGCGCGCTGGGCTCGACCACCCTGGTGCTACAGTTCACCCTCGACAAGAACATCGACACGGCCGCGCAGGAAGTGCAGGCGGCGATCAACACCGCTACTGCGCGCCTGCCGCAAGACCTGCCCAACCCGCCCACCTGGCGCAAGGTAAACCCGGCCGACAGCCCGGTGCTGGTGATGACAGTCAGCTCCAGCCAGATGCCCGGCAACGACCTCAGCGACTACGCCGAAACCTTGCTGGCTCGGCAGTTGAGCCAGATCGAAGGGGTCGGCTTGATCAACATCACCGGGCAACTGCGCCCGGCGATCCGCGTGCAGGCGCAGCCGGAAAAACTCGCCGCCATCGGCCTGACCCTGGCCGACCTGCGCCAGGCCATTGCGCAAACCAGCCTGAACCTGGCCAAGGGCGCCCTGTACGGCGAACACAGCGTGTCGACCCTGGCCGCCAACGACCAGCTGTTCCACCCCGAGGACTACGCGCAACTGATCGTCTCGTACCGCAACGGTAGCCCGGTGTACCTGCGCGACGTGGCCACGGTCGTCAGCGGCGCGGAAAACGCCTACGTCAAGGCCTGGTCCGGCGACCAGCCGGGGCTGAATCTGGTGATCTTCCGCCAGCCCGGCGCCAATATCGTCGACACCGTGGACCGGGTCATGGCCGCGCTGCCCAAGCTGCAGGAAATGCTGCCGGCCTCGGTCGAGGTGTCGGTGCTGCAAGACCGCACGCAAACCATCCGCGCCTCGCTGCATGAGGTGGAACTGACCTTGATGATCGCCGTGGCGCTGGTCATCGGGGTGATGGCGCTGTTCCTGCGCCAGTGGTCGGCGACGCTGGTGGTATCCAGCGTACTCGGGGTCTCGCTGATCGCCAGTTGCGCACTGATGTACGTGCTGGGCTTCAGCCTGAACAACCTGACCTTGGTGGCCATCGTCATTTCCGTGGGTTTCGTGGTGGACGATGCCATCGTGGTGGTGGAGAACATCCACCGCCACCTGGAAGCCGGCGACGACAGCCGTACCGCAGCGCTCAAGGGTGCAGGGGAAATCGGCTTCACCGTGGTCTCGATCAGCCTGTCGCTGATCGCAGCGTTCATCCCACTGCTGTTCATGGGCGGGGTGGTTGGCCGGCTGTTCAAGGAATTCGCCCTGACCGCCACATCCACCATCCTGATTTCAGTGGTGGTGTCGCTGACCCTGGCGCCGACCTTGTGTGCGCTGTTCATGCACCGCCCACCTGGCGGGCACCAGGGCGGTTTCGGCGAACGCCTGGTCAACTGGTACGAGCGGGGCCTGAACCGTGCCCTCGCCCACCAGCGCGTGACGCTGGGCGTGTTCGCAGTGACCCTGGCGCTGGCGGTCGTGGGCTACGTGGCCATCCCCAAGGGCTTTTTCCCGCTGCAGGACACCGGCTTCATCCTTGGCACCAGCGAGGCGGCCGCGGATGTGTCGTACCCGTCGATGATCGAGAAACATCAGGCGCTGGCGAAAATCATCGGTGCCGACCCGGCGGTGCGCGCGTTCTCGCATTCGGTGGGCGTTACCGGCAGCAACCAGACCATCGCCAACGGCCGTTTCTGGATTGCCCTCAAGCCCCGTGGCGAGCGGGATGTCTCGGCCAGCGAACTGATCGACCGCCTGCGCCCCAAGCTGGCCCAGGTGCCGGGGATCGTGCTGTACATGCGCGCCGGCCAGGACATCAACCTCAGCTCCGGCCCTTCACGCACCCAGTACCAGTACGTGCTCAAGAGCAACGACGCCGAGGCGCTCAACCTGTGGACCCAGCGCCTGACCGAGCGGCTGCGCAACAACCCGGCGCTGCGCGACCTGTCCAATGACCTGCAACTGGGGGCCAGCGTCACGCGCATCGACATCGACCGCCAGGCCGCCGCCCGTTTCGGCCTGACCACTACAGACGTCGACCAGGCACTGTACGACGCCTTCGGCCAGCGCCAGATCAGCGAGTTCCAGACCGACACCAACCAGTACAAGGTCATTCTGGAACTGGATGCGCGCCAGCGTGGTAAAGCCGAGAGCCTCAACTACTTCTACCTGCGTTCGCCCCTGAGCAATGAAATGGTGCCCCTGGCGGCCGTGGCCCATGTGGCGCCGCCCAGTACCGGGCCGCTGTCGATCAGCCACGACGGCCTGTTCCCGGCCGCCAACCTGTCGTTCAACCTGGCCCCGGGCGTGGCCCTTGGCGATGCGGTGAGCATCCTTGAACGCACCCAGCGCGAGCTGGGCATGCCCGATTCGATCAGCGGCAACTTCCAGGGCGCGGCGCAGGCCTTCCAAAGCTCGCTGGCGAGCCAGCCTTGGCTGATCCTGGCGGCACTGGTGGCGGTGTACATCATTCTCGGCGTGTTGTACGAAAGTTTTGTCCACCCACTGACGATCATCTCCACCCTGCCCTCGGCGGGCCTTGGCGCGTTGATCCTGCTGTGGGCCATGGGCCAGGACTTCAGCATCATGGGGCTGATCGGCATCGTGCTGCTGATCGGCATCGTCAAGAAAAACGGCATCCTGCTGATCGACTTTGCCCTGCAAGCCCAGCGCCAGCAGGGCCTTTCACCGGAACAGGCGATCCACCAGGCCTGCTTGACGCGGTTCCGGCCGATCATCATGACCACCCTGGCCGCGCTGCTCGGCGCGGTACCGCTGATGTTCGGCTTTGGCACCGGCGCGGAATTGCGCCAACCACTGGGCATTGCCGTGGTCGGCGGCCTGCTGGTGAGCCAGGCGCTGACGCTGTTCACCACCCCGGTCATATACTTGGCCCTGGAGCGCCTGTTCCATCGCCGTCAGGCTGCCCGCGCGGCAGCGCCAAGTGCCAGCTAGGACAAGACCATGCGTGTGCTGATCATCGAAGACGAAGAAAAAACCGCCGACTACCTGCATCGCGGCCTCACCGAGCAAGGCTTCAGTGTGGACCTGGCGCGCGATGGCATCGATGGCCTGCACCTGGCCCTGGAGGGCGACTATGCCGTCATTGTGCTGGATGTGATGCTGCCCGGGCTGGACGGCTACGGCGTGCTCCGCGCCCTGCGCGCGCGCAAGCAGACCCCGGTGATCATGCTGACCGCCCGTGAGCGGGTCGAAGACCGTATCCGTGGCCTGCGCGAAGGCGCCGATGACTACCTGGGCAAGCCATTTTCGTTTCTGGAACTGGTGGCCCGGCTGCAGGCTTTGACCCGCCGCAGCAGCAGCCATGAGCCCCTGCAGATTCAGGTGGCCGACCTGTGGATCGACCTGATGGCACGCAAGGCCACGCGGGCCGGCCAGCGCCTGGACCTGACCGCCAAAGAGTTCTCGCTGCTCAGCGTGCTGGCCCGCCGGCAGGGGGAAATCCTGTCGAAGACGGCAATTGCCGAACTGGTCTGGGACATCAATTTCGACAGCGACGCCAACGTGGTCGAGGTCGCGATCAAACGCCTGCGGGCCAAGCTCGACGGGCCGTTCGACCAGAAACTGCTGCACACCATTCGAGGCATGGGTTATGTCCTGGAAAACCGTGCGGGGTAACTCCATTGCGCTGCGTTTGTCGGCGTTGTTCATCCTGGTGGCCTTGGCCGTGTTCCTGCTGATCGGCTCGGCCCTGTATCGCCAGGTCGACCGCAGCCTCGACCTGCTGCCGCAAGCCGAGCTGGAGGCGCGCTTCAGCGTGCTCGAATCCACACTCAACCGCTACGGCACGCCCGAGCACTGGGCCAAGATCATCAACAAGCTGAACCTGCTGAGCGAGGAAGACAAGCGCATCCGTTTCTGGGTGGTCGGTAGCGACCCCGGCTATGAATATGGCCAGCCCAGCGCGCTGGTGCGCCAGTTCGCCGAGGGCGCGCAGGGCATGCGCGACCTGCGCCTGCCGGACCACCCCTACCCGTACAAAGTGCTGGTCAGCGAGCTGCCGGCGCTAGGCCAGCGCCCGCCACTGCGGTTCATGATTGGCATCGACACCGAAACCTTCTGGCAGGCCCAGCACAGCCTGCTGCTGGCGATCATCGGGCTGGCAGTGCTTGGCGTGCTGCTGGCCTCGGTGCTGGGCTACTGGGTCGCGCGCATCGGCTTGCGCCCTTTGCTGGCGCTTTCCAGGGAGGCCCAGGCACTGGCCCCGCCACGCCTGGACGGGCGCCTGCAAACCCAGGCCCTGGCCCCTGAGCTGGCGCAGTTCGCCAGTGCCTTCAACGCCGCGCTCGACCGGGTCAGCCAGGCCTACTCACGGCTGGAGGCGTTCAATGCCGACGTTGCCCACGAGCTGCGTTCGCCGCTGACCAACCTGATCGGCCAGACCCAGGTGGCGCTGACCCGCGGGCGCAGTGCCGAGCACTACTTCGAAGTGCTGCAATCGAACCTGGAAGAGCTGGAGCGCCTGCGCAGTATCATCAACGACATGCTGTTCCTGGCCAGTGCCGACCAGGGCAGCAAAGCCACTGCCCTGACCCAGGCATCGCTGGCCGAAGAGGTGGCGACCACACTCGACTACCTTGACTACATTCTCGAAGACGCGCAGGTCAGCGTCAGCGTCAGTGGCGATGCCCAGGTTCCCATCGAAAAAGCCCAATTGCGCCGGGCGTTGATCAACCTGCTGAACAATGCCGTGCAGCATACGGCGCCGCACCAGGTGATCCAGGTAAGGATCGTCCCCGGGCCGCAGCAGGTCAGCATTGCCGTGAGCAACCCGGGGCCGGCGATTGCCGACGAGCACCTGCCGCTGCTGTTCGAGCGTTTCTACCGGGTGGATGCGGCGCGCAGCAACAGCGGGGGCGGTAACCATGGCTTGGGCCTGGCCATCGTCAAGGCGATTGCGCTGATGCATGGCGGGGACGTGTTCGTGCGCAGTGAAGCCGGGGCGAATACATTCGGTATCCAGCTCCCGACCTGTAGGAGCGGTCTTGTGTCGCGATGGGGTGCGAAGCAGCCCCTGGTTCAATGACCGGGCGGCAATTGTCGGGGCTGCAAAGGCCGCGTCTAGCCTGCGGCTTGCAGACGAAAGCCCTATTGCTTTTTGCGTACATCGTTACCTTTTGCGCAACAGTGCTTATCGCACTTCGCTCTGTATCAAGTGCAATGAAAGGACTAACTTTAGCCCGTCCTCATTAGCACTTGCACAGCAAGAAGGTAGTTTCAAATGTCCAACAGTATGGGTATTGCCAGCGTTTTCGTCCTGTCGTCCCTGTTGTTGTCGCCCCTGGCCGTGGCCGAAGAATCGCCGGCGTTCGTCAACCGTAACAGCGAACTCGCCGCCGCGCACCAGGAGGCCCGCGAAAGCGTTGCCGCACATAAGGCCGACGTGATGAAAGATGCTGAACAGACAGCTTCCAAGGCCTCTGTCGATGCCAAAGCCGACAGCTGATCAGGCGCTGTTGTTGCTTCCACTTTCCCTTGGCTACGCCATGGGCACAGCCTGTGCCGATATGTTAGCCTTTTAAAGCCGCTGCCCATCAGCGGCTTTTTTTATGTGCCCGTAACTCTCAGCCCGGCTGTAACGTTTACCCATAAGAAAGACGCACATTCAAAATAAAAACTGCCCCACCGTCAGACCAAAGGAGCTTCTACCGGTGCCTTCCGCGTTTCGTTTCACCCCGTTTTTCATTGCATTGACTGCAACGATCCCTTGCGCCGCCCAGGCAGATGAAGACAAGGCTGATGGCTTCATCGAAGGGTCGTCCTTCAATCTGCATTTGCGCAATGCCTACTTCAACCGCGACAACCACAACGCCGGCGTGCGCGATACCCGCGAGTGGGGCCAGGGCGCAGTGGCGCGGTTCGAGTCGGGCTACACCCCAGGCACGGTCGGTTTTGGCCTGGACGCCCATGCCATGCTGGGCCTGAAGCTCGACGGTGGCGGCGGCCATGCCGGCACCAGCATCCTGCCAGCGCACATCAAGGACGACGGCGAACTGGGTGCTGCGCCGCATTCGTTTTCCACCGCTGGCGCTGCAGTCAAGCTCAAAGCCTTCGACACCGAACTGAAGGCCGGTGACCTGTTCCTCACCAACCCGGTGATTGCCGGCGGCGAAACCCGCATGCTGCCGCAAACCTTCCGCGGTGTGAGCCTGATCAACACCAGCGTCGACGGTTTGCTGCTCGAAGGCGGCCAGGTGAGCTTCACCCACCCGTACAACCAGAGTGGCCACCGCCGCATCGACACCTACTACGGCTCGCTCGACGAACACGACAAGAGCAAGCACCTGAACTGGGCTGGTGCCTCCTGGAGCGGTACGCCGAACATCACCGCCAACCTGTACGCCGCCGAACTGAAGGACATCTGGAACCAGTACTACGCTGATTTCGACTACACCTACGTGGTCAGCGATCTGGTCAGCCTGAACCCCGGTGTGCACTTCTATCACACCCAGGACACCGGCCAGGCCCTGCTGGGCAAGATCGACAACAACACCTACAGCGTGCACTTCACCGTCAACGCCGGGTACCACAGCGTCACCGCCGCCTACCAGCGGGTCAATGGCAACACCCCGTTCGACTACATCAACCTGGGCGACAGCGTGTACCTGGACAACTCGCGCATGTACTCGGACTTCAACGCCCCCAACGAGCGGTCGTGGAAGCTGCAGTACAGCTATGACTTCGCAGGTGTCGGCGTGCCTGGCCTGACCAGCTCGCTATCCTATTCGCGCGGCGAAGCGGACCTGACCAAGGCCACCCAGGACACCACCCATTACGACTACTACCGTGCCGATGGCAAGAACGCCATGCATTGGGAACGCGACCTGGACCTGAAGTACGTGTTCCAGGAGGGTGACCTGAAGGACCTGTCGGTGCTGGTGCGCTATGCCACCCACCGTGGCAGCCAGGGCTATGCCTCGATCGACAGCAACAGCGACAACGATGAGCTGCGGGTGATCGTCGATTACCCCGTGAACGTGTTCTGACCCTCGTTGGCAGGCAGCACACCTGAACGCCTGTGGGAGATTCTATGGT
>NZ_AEWE02000011.1:17848-25243 GCF_000190455.2 Pseudomonas sp. TJI-51 | reverse complement strand
TGGGCTGCAGCGCAGCCCCATACGATCACTCGACGGCAGAATCCGGGAACTGGTCCTGCACATACTTGATCGCGGTTCGCCCATGGGCCGCCGGCAAGCCGTCTTCACCCAGGTTGACGAAGACCATCTTGTCCACGGTCAGGATGCTCTTGCGGGTGATCTTGTTGCGTACCTCGCATTTGAGGGTGATCGAGGTGCGGCCGAACTCCGTCGCGGTGATGCCCAGCTCGATGATGTCGCCCTGGCGCGAGGCACTGACGAAATTGATTTCCGACATGTACTTGGTCACCACGCGCTGGTTGCCCAGCTGCACAATGGCGTAGATCGCCGCCTCTTCGTCGATCCAGCGCAACAGGCTGCCACCGAACAGGGTGCCATTGGGGTTGAGGTCTTCGGGTTTAACCCACTTGCGGGTGTGAAAGTTCATCAGTACTCCTGACCTGCTTGGCTAACGTGCGCCCATGATGGCAGAGCAGCTGCGATCGCTCCATTGCACATCGACTATCGTCGCGATTAATCGACAGAAAACCTTGGGCAACCCGGCAGGCACAGCTATAATCTGCGCCGCTTCACATGGTTGCCCACAGCGGTGCCATGCCCGCCACCTGTCCGAGGGGCGCTGCAGCAGGCTAGGCCTGTCAGGCTCGGATGGGGCGTTGCTCGCTCTCGCGGGCGCTTAACGCACAACGGCGCCCATTCGCACACTACGAATGGAGGCTCTCATGAGCGCTGCAAACATGCCTGCTGGTTTTACCGATTTCAAAGTCGCCGACATCTCCCTGGCCGCCTGGGGCCGTCGCGAAACCATCATCGCCGAATCGGAAATGCCTGCGCTGATGGGCCTGCGTCGCAAGTACCTGGCCGAGCAACCGCTCAAGGGTGCGAAGATTTTGGGCTGCATCCACATGACCATCCAGACCGCCGTGCTGATCGAAACCCTGGTAGCCCTGGGTGCCGAAGTGCGCTGGTCGTCCTGCAACATCTTCTCCACCCAGGACCAGGCCGCCGCCTCCATCGCCGCTGCCGGTATCCCGGTGTTCGCCTGGAAAGGTGAAACCGAAGAAGAGTACGAGTGGTGCCTGGAGCAGACCATCCTCAAGGATGGCCAGCCATGGGACGCCAACATGATCCTCGACGACGGTGGCGACCTGACCGAGCTGCTGCACAAGAAGTACCCGCAGGTACTGGACCGCGTGCACGGCGTGACCGAAGAAACCACCACTGGCGTGCACCGCCTGCTGGACATGCTGGCCAAGGGCGAGCTGAAAGTCCCGGCAATCAACGTCAACGACTCGGTCACCAAGAGCAAGAACGACAACAAGTATGGCTGCCGTCACAGCCTGAACGACGCCATCAAGCGTGGTACCGACCACCTGCTGTCGGGCAAGCAGGCGCTGGTGATCGGCTACGGCGACGTGGGCAAGGGTTCGGCGCAGTCGCTGCGCCAGGAAGGCATGATCGTCAAGGTCACCGAAGTCGACCCGATCTGCGCCATGCAGGCCTGCATGGACGGCTTCGAGGTGGTATCGCCGTTCATCGAGGGTATCAACGACGGCAGCGAAGCCAGCATCGATAAAGCCCTGCTGGGCAAGATCGACCTGATCGTGACCACCACCGGCAACGTCAATGTCTGCGATGCCAACATGCTCAAGGCCCTGAAGAAGCGTGCCGTGGTGTGCAACATCGGCCACTTCGACAACGAGATCGACACGGCCTTCATGCGCAAGAACTGGGCCTGGGAAGAGGTCAAGCCGCAGGTGCACAAGATCCACCGCACCGGTGCCGGCAGCTTCGACCCGCAGAACGACGACTACCTGATCCTGCTGGCCGAAGGCCGCCTGGTAAACCTGGGCAACGCCACCGGCCACCCAAGCCGCATCATGGACGGTTCGTTCGCCAACCAGGTCCTGGCCCAGATCTTCCTGTTCGAGCAGAAGTTCGCCGACCTGTCGCCCGAGAAGAAGGCCGAGCGCCTGACCGTGGAAGTGCTGCCGAAAAAGCTCGACGAAGAAGTGGCCCTGGAAATGGTCCGCGGCTTCGGCGGCGTGGTCACCCAGCTGACCAAACAGCAAGCCGACTACATCGGCGTTACCGTCGAAGGCCCGTTCAAGCCGCACGCTTACCGCTACTAAGCGGCAGGGTTGGAGCTGCTAGCAGCAAGTTGCAAGTTGCAAGTTGCAAGCAGAAGCAGACCGCAGCTTGTAGCTCCAGCCTCTTGAACCTTGAACGATGACCAAGCCAGACCGGCCATCACCGATCTGGCTTTTACTTGCAGCTTGAAGCTTGCCGCTTGCCGCTTGCCGCTTGCAGCTTGCTGCCAGAGGAACGCCTGATGTCACAAGAACGCCGCTACAGTTTCGAGTTCTTCCCGACCAAGACCGATGCCGGTCACGAAAAGCTGATGGGTGTAGCCCGCCAGCTGGCTGCCTGCAACCCGGACTTTTTCTCCTGCACCTATGGTGCCGGTGGTTCGACCCGCGACCGTACGCTGAACACCGTGCTGCAGCTGGAAAGCGAAGTACAGGTACCGGCCGCCCCGCACCTGTCGTGCGTGGGCGACACCAAGGCTGAACTGCGCGCCCTGCTGGCCGAGTACAAGGCCGCCGGCATCAAGCGCATCGTGGCCTTGCGCGGCGACCTGCCGTCGGGCATGGGCATGGCCTCCGGCGAACTGCGCTACGCCAGCGACCTGGTCGAGTTCATCCGCACGGAAACCGGCGATCACTTCCACCTGGAAGTGGCTGCCTACCCCGAAATGCACCCACAGGCGCGCAACTTCGAGGCCGACCTGGGCAACTTCGTACACAAGGTCAAGGCCGGTGCCGACAGCGCCATCACCCAGTACTTCTTCAACGCCGACAGCTACTTCTACTTTGTCGAGCGCGCGCAGAAGCTGGGCGTGGATATCCCGGTGGTGCCGGGCATCATGCCAATCACCAACTACAGCAAACTGGCACGCTTCTCGGATGCCTGTGGCGCCGAGATTCCGCGCTGGATCCGCAAGCAGCTGGAAGCCTACGGTGATGACACCGCAAGCATCCAGGCCTTCGGCGAAGAAGTCATCACCCGCATGTGCGAACAACTGCTGCAAGGCGGCGCACCGGGCCTGCACTTCTACACCTTGAACCAGGCCGAGGCGAGCCTGGCGCTGTGGAACAACCTCAAGCTGCCGCGCTGAAACTTTTTGGCAATGTCTGCTTAAGAAATGATTAAGGCTTTGGTCATAGACTAAGGCCTTGTTCTTTTTTGGGTTACACAGGTCTTGCCTGCCATGCAGCATCCCCAGCCATCTCGCCCACAGCTCGTCTACCTGGCTTTTGGCCCCGCGACCTATCATCAGGAAGCCTGTTTCAGCATCATCAGCGCCCTTGCCCAGCTCGGCGGCACCGCCAGCAGCGTCATGGACATCCAGGTCTACACCGACAACCCGCAACCCTATGCCGGGCTACCGGTCACCACTCATGTACTGGACGAGGCCACGCGCCAAGCCTGGAACGCCCCGCACGGCTACCACTTTCGCAGCAAGCATGTGCTGTTGCGCCAGGTACTGCGCCAGCACCCGCTGGCCGTGCTGATCGACACCGATACCTTTTTCCGCAAGTCACCACTGCAACTGTTCGACCGGGTCGCGCCAGGCAAGCTGCTGTGCAACACCATCGGCCCGCACTATGGGGCGAACCCGAAGTGCCTGCTGTATAAAAACCTGCTGGGCCCTCTGCAGTCCCGCGGCCTGGCCGACTGCCAGATGCCCCTGGTCAACTCCGGGGTGATCGGCCTCACGGCCGCCGACGCGGGCACCCTGGACCGCTCCATCGACCTGATGGACACGCTCTACCCGCTGGCGCGCGAGGCCTACACCCTGGAAGAATTCTGCCTGGCAGTCGCGGCCCATGGTCACCTGCAGCTGGCGGCATGCTCCGACGTCATTCACCATTACTGGAGCCGCAAGGCGCAGTTCCGCGCCAAGATCCAGGCCTGGCTGGCCAAACATGGGCAACATCCACTCAGCCCGGCAGCGCTGGCCGACGTCGCCCTGGTCAACGACCAGCTGCCCCGGCCACCGGCCTTGCACCGCCTGGGCTACAAGGCATTGAGCCTGACTCTTCCGCCCCAGGAACGTCAGTTTGCCCGTGAGTTGCTGTACGGCTGCTACCCCTACGCCAACGAGTTCGACCGCGCCTGCGCGTCGGCCTGGTGGGACAAGGCCCTGGAAAACCTCAATGCCCGCCACGGCCCCACCGATCCCGAGCGCCTGCGCCAGTGCTTGCGCCACCCCGGGCTGCGCTTGTCGCTGGGGGAACGACGCAAGGACATCGAGCATCACCTGCTCAGGTCTTCCCACGCTTGAATGGCCCGGTGCCCTGCCCTCTGGCCTTGCACCGGCCGAGCGCGTAATCTCCCGGCATGCCCAACATCGCCCGGCTGTTCTGGATCCTGCTGCTCGTTTGCCTGAGCCCGTTGGCCCTGGGCGAACGCTTGCGCCTGGTCTCCGACGACTGGGCACCCTACGTGTACCAGCAGGACGGCCATCCACGCGGCATCGACTACGAAGTGACCAACCTGGTGTTCGCCCGCCTCGGGGTCGAGGTGGAATGGCAGTTCCTGCCGTGGAAGCGTTGCCTGGCAATGGTCGAACAAGGCCTGGCCGACGGTATTGTCGATATTTTCCAGACCGAGTCGCGTCAGCCCTACCTGGTCTACGCGCCAGAGCCCATGTCGGAGGTCGAGTTCATCCTGTTCCAGGCCAGTGTGCGCCGCCACGTGGTCAACCAGCTGGAAGACCTGGCCGGGCTTACCGTCGGCACCTCGCCCGGCTACACCTATGGCGCAGCCTTCAGCGGGGCCACCTACTTCAAGCGCGAAGCCGCGCCCACCCACGAAGCCAATTTCGGCAAGCTGATGCTGGGCCGTGTCGACCTGGCGATCACCGACCGCAAGGCTGGCCATTACCTGGCGCAGCAGCTGGGCCTGCAACGGCAGGTCGAGGCGCTGCCACTGGTGGTCAGGCGCCAGCACCAGTACCTGGCCCTGGTGCGCAAGCCGGGCCGCGAGGCACTGGCAGAGGCGTTTGCCGAAGAACTGCGGCGTTTCAAGCAGGAAGCGGCCTATACGGCGATCAGCAACCGCTACACAGGCGACACCAAAAACATTCTCAACGCCGTTGAGCAGCAGGAAAGCAGCACAGCGCGATAGCTCTGTTATACTCGGGCCTTCCCGCCCGGCTCACGCCCGGACGCTCGGCCTCGCAACAGGCATCCCGATCGGCACTGGCGCACCTTCGCGTCCACCCTCCGTTTCCCGGATGTGCAGTGAAAGCCCAGCTGGACCGGACGCGATCGCATCCCGACGATGCCCGTCGCGCCAGGCAGAACATCCCATACGGGCCCAGCCCAAACGAGAACAGGATCGCCCATGTCCTTTGCTTCCCTCGGTCTCTCCGAGGCTCTTGTCCGCGCTATCGAAGCTGCGGGCTATACCCAGCCGACCCCCGTGCAACAGCGGGCCATTCCCGCCGTGTTGCAAGGCCGCGACCTGATGGTTGCCGCCCAGACTGGTACTGGTAAGACCGGCGGTTTTGCCCTGCCGATTCTCGAGCGCCTGTTCCCGGCCGGCCACCCCGACAAGTCGCAGCGCCATGGCCCGCGCCAACCCCGCGTGCTGGTACTGACCCCGACCCGCGAACTGGCCGCCCAGGTGCATGACAGCTTCAAGGTGTATGCCCGCGACTTGCCCCTGGTCAGCGCCTGCATCTTCGGCGGCGTAGGCATGAACCCTCAGATCCAGGCCATCGCCAAGGGTGTCGACGTACTGGTCGCCTGCCCTGGCCGCCTGCTCGACCTGGCCGGCCAAGGCAAGGTCGACCTGGCCCACGTTGAAATCCTCGTCCTGGACGAAGCCGACCGCATGCTCGACATGGGCTTTATCCACGACGTGAAGAAGGTACTTGCCCGCTTGCCGGCCAAGCGCCAGAACCTGCTGTTCTCGGCCACCTTCTCCAAAGACATCACCGACCTCGCCGACAAGCTCCTGCACAACCCGGAGCGCATCGAAGTCACCCCGCCGAACACCACCGTGGAGCGTATCGAGCAACGCGTGTATCGCCTGCCGGCCAGCCACAAGCGTGCCCTGCTGGCGCACCTGATCACCCTCGGTGCGTGGGAACAGGTGCTGGTGTTCACCCGGACCAAGCACGGTGCCAACCGCCTGGCCGAGTACCTGGAAAAGCACGGCCTGACCGCCGCCGCCATCCATGGCAACAAGAGCCAGAACGCTCGTACCAAGGCGCTGGCCGACTTCAAGGCCAACAGCGTCCGGGTACTGGTCGCCACCGACATCGCCGCCCGCGGCCTGGACATCGACCAACTGCCACACGTGGTCAACTTCGAGCTGCCGAACGTTGAGGAAGACTACGTGCACCGCATCGGCCGTACTGGCCGCGCCGGCCGTTCGGGCGAGGCCATTTCCATGGTCGCCCCGGATGAAGAAAAACTGCTCAAGAGCATCGAGCGCGTCACTCGCCAGCGCATTCCCGACGGCGACCTGATGGGCTTCGACGCCAGCCAGGTAGAAGCCGAAAAGCCCGAAGTACGCGAGCGCCCGCAGAACAACGGCCGCGGTGGCCGTAACCAGCAGGCCCGCGGCGAAGGTGGCAAAGACGCCAACGGCGGCCGCAAGGACAAGGGCAAGGACAAAGGCAAGGCCAAGCAGCAAACAGCTGAAAAGCCCGCCGACAAGGAAAAGAGCGGCGACAGGCAACAGCAGCCGCGCAAGCCGCGTGACAAGAAGCCGCGCCAGCAGCAACAAGCCAGCAGCAGCCCCAGCGTGCCGAAGGTTCCGGCCGACCGTGACCCGGAAGAGTTCCTGGATGACGAGATCGACAACTTCGGTAACCGCGCTGACTACGTCAGCCCCTACCAGGGCAAGAGCCAGGGCCGCAATCGTCGCCCGGGTGGCGGTCAGGGTCAGGGCCAGGGCAATGGTCAGCGCAGCAACACTGGTGGTCAGGGCCAGGCCCGTAGCGGCGGCCAGCAGCGCAGCGGCGGTAGCAGCGGCGAAAAACGCCCGCCGCGCGCCAACAACGGAGGCGGTGCCCGTCGTGATGGCGGCGCTGGCCGTGGTCGCCCGGCCCGTGACGATGCTGCCCGGCAGGAGCCAGCCGTGCGCAACCCGCGCCAGGCGGAAAAACAGCCGGTGATCATCCGCAAGGAATCCAAGCTCGACCGTTACCCTACGCCTGAGCAGCTGGATGACCTGCCAAGCCGCCCCCGCGGTGAGCGCCCGGCGCTGCTGACCCGCAAGGGCTAAGCCCAGGTAGCAAAAAATCGCCGCCCGAAGGGCTAATGTCAGTCAGTTAAGTAAGTTGGGGCCGCTTTGCGCCCCTTCGCGGGCACGCCC
>NZ_AEWE02000011.1:11819-17822 GCF_000190455.2 Pseudomonas sp. TJI-51 | reverse complement strand
GCATTTCTTGAGTTCAGCGCAAAACGTGTGGGAGCGGGCGTGCCCGCGAAGGGCTGCAAAGCAGCCCCAGTAACACTTAACTGACAGCCATTACCCGATGGGCGGCGTTTTTCAGGGGCAACGCAATACTTACTTCTGCTTCACGCCTTCGACACTGATATCCAGGTCCAGGGTTTGCGAAGCCGGGCCTGGGCCCTTGATGCCGAAGTCGTTCAGGTTCAGCGTGGTGGTCGCGTTGAAGCCTGCACGCTCCCCGCCCCATGGGTCTTTGCCTTCACCGTTGAAGGTTGCCTTGAAGGTGACCGGCTTGGTCACGCCGTGCATGGTCAGGTCGCCAGTCACGTCAGCGGTCTTGTCGCCAGTCGACTTCACGCTGGTGGAGACGAACTTGGCGTCCGGGTATTTTTTCACGTCCAGGAAGTCAGCGCTGGCAATGTGCTTGTCACGTTCGGCGTGGTTCGACCACAGGCTGGCGGTTTTCAGGTCGACGCTGATCTTGCTGGCTTCAGGCTTGGCGCTGTCCCAAGTGAAGTTGCCGTCGAAGTCCTTGAACGTACCGTGGATGAAGCTGTAGCCCAGGTGGCTGATTTTCCAGTCAACGAACGCGTGCTGGCCTTCCTTGTCGATCTTGTACTCGGCAGCCATGGCCTGGCCAGCAGAGAGCAGAGCGGTACCCAGCGCCAGAGCGGCAAAAGTCTTTTTCAACATCCTGTTCCTTCCTATGCAATTGAGGTTGAGGGTCAAGCTTTGCGGCCCAGCATGCGGGTCAGGGTCGCGTCACGGTCGATGAAATGGTGCTTGAGTGCAGCCAGGCCATGCAGCACGGCAAAAATCACCAGGCCCCAGGCCAGCCACAGGTGGATTACCCCTGCCACGTCTGCCTGGTCCGGCAGGTCACTGATCAACGCCGGCACTTCGAACAGGCCGAACACCGGAATGCCAACGCCGTCGGCAGTGGAAATCAGGTAGCCGGCGCCCATCACGGCAAACAACCCGAGATACAGCGCCAGATGGCCCAATTTGGCCGCCAGGCGGGTGAAGCTGCCATGGTTGGCCGGTGCCGGCGGTGGCGGGCTGATGAAACGCCAGAGTACACGCAGCAGCATTACCGCCAGCAGCACCAGGCCGATGCTCTTGTGCAGGTCCGGGCCGGCTTTGCGCCACGGGCTGTAGTAGTCGAGGCCGACCATCCACAGGCCCAGGCCGAACAGGCCGAAGACTGCCAGTGCCACGCCCCAGTGCAGGACGATGCTGACCACGCCGTAGCGGGAAGGTGAATTGCGCAGTTGCATGTTGACGTGTTTCCCCGTGAAAGCTGTGCACAGACTAACGCGTAACGTATCGAATAAAAGCGGAAAAAATTGCTTCGGATTATCGATAAATCCGATAGAAATTCTGATCGCTTCCCATTAAGGAAACATTAACGCCAACGGCTGTGAATGGGGTAGCCAGGGCCGGCCTCTACCAGGGCGCCCGCTCCCGCCAAGGACCACAGTGTCCGTTGCAGGAGCAGGGTTACTCACCTAGAGGCCGGCACTGCGACCTGTCAACCCGCCTTGGCCTGCGGGTTGGCGACAGGTTTCTTGGCCGGCTCCGACTTGGCGTTGGCCTTTTTGCTCTCGGCAGGCTTGGTCGCTGGCTTGTGCGCTGGCGCATGCTTGGCAGGGGCGGCCTTGGCCGCAGCAGGCTTGGCCGGCGCGGCCTTCACCGCCGGTGCAGGTGCTGGTGCTGGTGCTGGTGCTGCCTGGGGCGCTGGCGCAGGGGCAACGACCGGCGCCGCTTCGTCAGCCTTGGCTACCGGCTGGGCCTTGGCCTCTGGCGCGTCAGCGCCACCGAACAGGCGCTTGAAGAAGCCTGGCTTGTCTTGCTTGGCCTCATCGCCTGCCTTGGACTCAGCCTTGGCAGGTGCCTGCTCAGCCTTGCCCGCTTTGTCGGACGAGCCACCGAACAGGTTGGAGAAGAACCCGCCCTTACTCGCGGCAGCTGCCCCGGCACCGGCGGCGGCTGCCGCGACCGGCGCGGCCTTGACCGGGTCGAACGACTTGCCGGCCAGCAGGTCCTGGGCCTGGCTGGCGGCACGTTGGCCGCTGCGCAGGGCGCCTTCCAGGGTGCCCGGGTACAAGGCATCGGTGTGCTCACCGGCAAAGGTGATGCGCTGCACCGGGCGCTCCCACAGGCGCCAGAACTTGCTGATCTGACCCGGCCCGTAGGCCAGGTAGGCACCGCCGGTACCGGCATCGACGCTATACCGCTTCACCTCGTAACCGGTGAACGCACCGCGCGCCTGCGGGTAGAAGGCATGCAGACGGATCAACACCTGGTCGACCATCTGCTTGTCGCCGAAAGCCTGCAGCAGGCGGGCGTTGTCGCCGGACAGGTTGATCACCACGTTCGCCCCGCCCTTCAGCGCCGGCTCGATCCACAGCATGCCGAGACCGGCGTTGCTGAACACCTCGCCCGACATGCGCGCGCGGCTTTCCCAGACCGGCTTCTTGAACTTGAGCATCAGCTGGTCACGCCAGCCATAGTTGGTGCCCTTGAGCGCCGCCAAGTGCTGGCTGTCCAGCCCCGGGGTGATCTGGATCTTGGCCAGGGCGCGCAATGGCACGGCCATGACCAGGTAATCGGCCTGGTAACCGACACTGCCGACCTTGACGGTGACGCTGTCCTTGTCCTGAACGATGGCGGTGACCGGCGAGCTGGTCTTGATGGTCTTCAACTGCTTGACGAAGGCCTGGGCCAGCACCGGGCTGCCGCCAGGCAGGCGCGCGGCCCGCAGGTCACGGTCACTAACGTTGCGGTAAACACGGTTCTGCTGGGCGAAGTACAGCAGCGACAGGCGCGACGGTTCATCGTAACGGGTGCGGATTTGCTGGTTGATCAGTTGCCGGGCGGTGGCCGGCAGTTGCAGCTTGTCCAGCCAGCTGGCGACGTTGATCTGGTCAAGGGCAAACAGCGTGCTGGTGGCCTGCGGATTGAGCGGGTCGTCGATCGAGCGGGCCAGGTCATCGAGGGTTTTCTCGTAACGCTTGAGTGCCTCGGCGGTGGCCGGCTGCTTGGTGGCCAGGTCGGTTGCGCTGAAGTACTCGCCGTCGATCAGGTAACCCGGGGTGCGCACGAACTCTGGCGCCGGCAGGGTCGTGAGCTTGAAGCGCTCAAGGTACTCATTGAGCACAGGTTGCGCCTTGGCGTTGCCGATCCACTCGCTGGTGGCCAGGCCAGAGCGCCCGCCCATGCTGGCCTTGGCCTCCAGCAGGGTCACTTGCCAGCCTTTGTTCTGCAGCTCATAGGCTGCCGTAAGGCCCGCCAGGCCACCGCCGACGACGATCGCCGTGGGTGTCTTGTCCTTCGCCAGCGCAGCGCCGCTGGACACACCAATCAATACCAACGCGCACAGGCGCACCCAAGCAGCAGCCATGTCGGCGAACTCCGAGTCAGAGGTTACAGGAACGAGGAGGGGCAGAAATGCCCCGAGCGAGATGCGTTAAGAATACGTCAGCCGTGCCGGCCCTGCCAGCGCAGTGATATCAAGTGCCCTTGGCAACTGACAATTTTACCTGCTGCCGCCCGGCGGTTGTCCTACCCTGCGGCATTGCTTAGGCTTACGCGGTCGAACCACGCCGCAAAGCCAGGAGAAGTGCCGATGGGCCTCAATGATCAGTGGATGCAACGTGACCTCAAGGTCCTGTGGCACCCCTGCACCCAGATGAAAGACCATGAGCAGCTGCCGCTGATCCCGATCAGGCGCGGTGAAGGCGTATGGCTCGAAGACTTCGAAGGCAAGCGTTACCTGGACGCGGTGAGCAGTTGGTGGGTCAATGTGTTCGGCCACGCCAACCCGCGCATCAACCAGCGCATCAAGGACCAGGTCGACCAGCTGGAACACGTGATCCTGGCCGGCTTCAGCCATCAGCCGGTGATCGAGCTGTCCGAGCGCCTGGTGGCCATGACCCCGGCCGGGCTTGACCGGGTGTTCTACGCCGACAACGGCTCATCGTGCATCGAAGTCGCGTTGAAGATGAGCTTCCACTACTGGCAGAACGTCGGCAAGCCAGGCAAGAAACGCTTCGTCACCCTGACCAACAGCTACCACGGCGAAACCATCGCCGCGATGTCGGTCGGCGATGTGCCGCTGTTCACCGAGACGTACCAGGCGCTGCTGCTCGATACCCTCAAGGTGCCGAGCCCGGACTGCTACCTGCGCCCCGAGGGCATGGGCTGGGAAGAGCATTCGCGCAACATGTTCGCCAGCATGGAACAGACCCTGGCCGAGCACCACGAAACCATTTCGGCAGTGATCGTCGAGCCGCTGATCCAGGGCGCCGGCGGCATGCGCATGTACCACCCGGTGTACCTCAAGCTGTTGCGCGAGGCCTGCGACCGCTACGACGTGCACCTGATTCACGACGAAATCGCGGTGGGCTTTGGCCGTACCGGCACGATGTTCGCCTGCGAGCAGGCCGGCATCCGCCCAGACTTCCTGTGCCTGTCCAAGGCCCTTACCGGCGGCTACCCGCCGCCGGGNNGGCCCCTTCCCGGCGGCTCCCTGCCGCTGGCGGCCTGCCTGACCACCGACAAGGTGTACCAGGCCTTCTATGACGATTACCCGACCCTGCGGGCGTTCCTGCACTCGCACAGCTACACCGGCAACCCGCTGGCGTGCGCAGCGGCGCTGGCGACCCTGGACATCTTTGCCGAGGACAACGTGATCGAGGCCAACAAGGCCCTGGCCGCACGCATGGCCAGCGCCACCGCCCACCTGGCCGACCACGCCCACGTGGCCGAAATCCGCCAGACCGGCATGGCGCTGGCCATCGAGATGGTTCAGGACAAAGCGGGCAAGGTCGCCTACCCCTGGCAACAGCGGCGGGGCCTGAAGGTGTTCGAACACGCCTTGAGCCGCGGCGCGCTGTTGCGCCCGTTGGGCAGCGTGGTGTACTTCCTGCCGCCGTACGTGATCACCCCCGAGCAGATCGACTTCCTTGCCGAGGTCGCCAGCGAAGGCATCGACCTTGCCACCCGCGAGCGCATCAGCGTGGCGGTGCCGGCCAACTTCCACCCCGACTTCCGCGACCCGGGCTGATCGTGCAGCCCTTTCGCGACACAAGGCCGCTCCTACCCAGGGCGCGTTTCCCTTTGCCAACGAGCACTACATGAGACTGTCCCGCTTTTTCATCGATGCCCCCCTGAGCCTTGGCGAGCATGACCTGCCCGAGGCCCAGGCCCACTATGTTGGCCGCGTCTTGCGCATGGCCCCCGGCGACGCCGTGCAGCTGTTTGATGGCAGCGGCCAGGAATACCGTGGCCATTTGCTTGAAGTGGGCAAGAAAACCGTACGCGTCAGCCTCGACCAGGCGTTTGCCGGCCAGGCCGATTCGCCTTTGCACATCCACCTTGGCCAAGGCCTGTCCCGCGGCGAGCGGATGGACTGGGCGATCCAGAAAGCCACCGAACTGGGCGCCAACGCCATCACGCCTATCATCAGCGAGCGCTGCGAAGTGCGCCTCAAAGACGAGCGCGCCGACAAGCGCCTGGCGCACTGGCGCCAGGTGGCAATCAGCGCCTGCGAACAATGCGGCCGCTCCACCTTGCCGGCCATCAACCCACCCACCACCCTGGCCGAATGGCTGAGCAGCACCCATGCTGAGCTGAAGCTGGTGCTGCACCCGGTGGCCGAGCCGCTCACGAGCCATGCCAGGCCCGCCACCCTGGCCTTCTTGATCGGCCCTGAAGGCGGCCTTGGCGACGCTGAAGTCGAACAGGCGCAACGCGCAGGCTTCCAGGCCGCACGCCTCGGCCCGCGCGTGCTGCGCACCGAAACCGCACCGGTAGTGGCGCTGTCGGTAGCGCAGCAGTTGTGGGGCGACTTTTAACTAACGCACGTAGAACGACACCGCCACAAAGTGCAAAAGGCTGCCGGCGATCACGAACAGGTGCCAGATACCGTGCGCGTGGCGCAGGCGGCTGTCGAGGGCGAAGAAGATGATGCCCACGGTATAGAAC
>NZ_AEWE02000011.1:10187-11783 GCF_000190455.2 Pseudomonas sp. TJI-51 | reverse complement strand
GCCCAGTGCTTGCAGCAGGGGGTTGACCGCCACCAGTACGATCCAGCCCATCACCGCGTAGATGATGATCGACAGGATCCGCGCTTCGGAGCGGGGCTTGATTTCCTGCAACATGCCGATCACTGCCAGCCCCCAGACCACGCCGAACAGGCTCCAGCCCCACGGGCCATGCAGGCTGACCAGGCAAAACGGTGTATAGCTGCCGGCAATCAGCAGGTAGATCGACAAGTGATCGAGCTTGCGCATGATCACCTTCGCCCGGCCGCGCGTGCTGTGGTAGAGGGTGGAGATGCTGTACAGCAACAGCAAGGTGCTGCCGTAGATGGAGAAACTGACGATCTTCCACGGGTCACCTTGCATACCCGCAACCACGATCAGCCAGATGGCACCGATGCTGGCCAGGATGGCACCGACCAGGTGCGTCCAGGCATTGAAGCGTTCACCGTAATACATGCAAACACAGACCTCTCTAGGAGCGGCTAGTTTCAAGCGGCAAGCTGCAAGCCGATCACGGTTAAACGAACACCGCCCTCAAGCTCGCAACCTCAAGTTTGAAACTTCAAGCGCTGCTATTGCAATTGCGCGTCACGCACCAGCCTTTCCAGCGCAACCAGGTCCGGCACCCGCGCCACTTGCTCGCCCACCTGCACTGCGGCCAACTCC
The DNA here is from genome assembly GCF_000190455.2 of Pseudomonas sp. TJI-51. Classification (NCBI taxonomy): domain Bacteria; kingdom Pseudomonadati; phylum Pseudomonadota; class Gammaproteobacteria; order Pseudomonadales; family Pseudomonadaceae; genus Pseudomonas; species Pseudomonas sp. TJI-51. The sequence continues at coordinate 11,120 of NZ_AEWE02000011.1, read as the reverse complement.
AGCCGCCCCAGCGCCACGTCCACATAGTTGAGCTGGCTGTCGAGCTTGCAGGAACGCGGAATGTCCTGCAGCAGCAATGCCAGGTAGCGCAGGCCGGTGTCGCCCAAGGCATTGAGCACCACCACCCGCGCCCGCTCCCCGCACGGTGTTTCGCCACCGCAGGCAGCCTCGAAACCGATCAGCGGCAGGCGCTGCTGGCGCCAGTCGATCCAGCCCAGGTGCCAGGGCGGGTTGCCGCGCTGGCACAACAGGTTGCGTTGGCCGCTCAACTCGGCCACCGCCACGTTGGGTAGCACCAGGGTCCGGTCACCCAAGGGCAGCAACAACCCGGTCAGGCTGCTGCGCTGGCCGGCAATCAGTTCAAGCATGGGTCTGGCTCCACTGGGCGATACTTTGCAACAGCAACGACTCCTGGTACGGCTTGCCCAGGTATTCGTTCACGCCAATCGCCATGGCCCGGTCGCGGTGCTTCTGCCCGGTACGCGAGGTGATCATGATGATCGGCAGGTCTTTGAGCCGCTCATCACGGCGGATACGCGTAGCGACTTCGAAGCCGTCCATGCGCGGCATCTCGATGTCCAGCAGCAGCACATCGGGGCGGTGCTCCTGCAGCAACGCCATGGCATCGACACCGTCCTTGGCCGTGAGCACGCTCATGCCGTGGCGTTCCAGCAGGCGGCTGGTGACCTTGCGCACCGTGACCGAGTCGTCCACCACCATCACCAGCAAGGCGCGGCGCGGTACCGGGCCGGGCAACTGGCGCGGGTTGGCGCCCCCGGGCAGGCGCGCCAACCTGCGCTGCTGGCCACGCAGCTGGCCCAGCAGGTCGAGAATCAGCACGACCCGCCCATCGCCCAGCAACGTCGCCCCGGAAAGCCCGGCAACGGCGGCAAATTGCGGCCCCAGGCTTTTCACCACGATCTCGCGGCTGGG
>NZ_AEWE02000011.1:9171-10104 GCF_000190455.2 Pseudomonas sp. TJI-51 | reverse complement strand
AAGCTCGGGCGCGGCATGCCTTGCAGCAATTCGCCCAGGTAGCGCAACTCGTATTCGTGGCCGGCATACACATAGCGTGGCGTGTCCAGCTGGTAGCACGCCGCCAGCTCGGCCGGCGGCACGCGGACGATGCCCTCGATGGTATTGAGCGGGATGGCGTACTGTTCCTCGCCCAGGTGCACCATCAAGGCGCGGTTGATCGACACCGTGAACGGCAGGCGAATCAGGAACCGCGCGCCTTTGCCCTGGGCCGACTCGATGCTCATCGAACCGCCCAGCTGCTTGACCTCCTCGTGCACCACGTCCATGCCCAGGCCACGCCCGGAGATCTGGGTAATTTTCTCGGCGGTGGAAAAGCCGGGGCGCAGGATGAACTGCAGGATCTCGTGGTCGCTCAAGTGCGCTTGCGGGTCCAGCAAGCCGCGTTTGATCGCCTTGCGCCGTACGGCCTCCAGTGGCACGCCGGCACCGTCGTCGGTCATTTCGATGACGATATCGGCGCCTTCGTGCAGCAAGTTCAGGTGGATGGTACCCAGCTCCGGCTTGCCCGCTGCCAGGCGCATTTCGCGGCTTTCCAGGCCATGGTCCACGGCGTTGCGCAGCATGTGCTCCAGCGGCGCCACCATGCGTTCGAGCACGCTGCGGTCCAGTTCGCCCTCGGCGTTGCCGACCACCAGCTCCACTTGCTTGCCCAGCTCGCTGGCCACCTGGCGCACCACCCGTTGCAAACGCGGTACAAGGCGTTCGAAAGGCACCATCAGGGTGGCGGTCAGGCCCTCCTGCAACTGGCTGTTCACCCGCGCCTGTTGCTGCAGCAGGCTGTACGCCTCCTGGGCGCGCTGGGCCAGGGTTTCCTTCAGGTCGAGCAGGTCCGAGGCAGACTCGAACAGTGCCCGCGACAGCTGCTGCAACTGCGAATGGCGGTCCAGCTCC
>NZ_AEWE02000011.1:6941-9149 GCF_000190455.2 Pseudomonas sp. TJI-51 | reverse complement strand
CATCGCCCTCGAACGGCTGGCGGCTGGAGATCCGCCCCTGGGTCTCGCTATCCAGGCGCAACAACTGGTCGCGCATGCGCTCAAGGGTGGTTTCCATTTCGTTGAGGGCAAACTGCGCATCGTTGACCTGCTGCTCGATGCGCCCACGGATGATCGAGTGCTCACCTGCCAGGTTGCCCAGGTCGTCGAGCAGTTCGGCATCGACCTTGACCATGTCGCCGGCGGCGCGCTCGGGTGCCGCTGCCGGCACTTCGGCAGCGCTGGCATCTTGCGGCCCCTGGCCTGCGGCACTGTCGGTCAGTGCCGCGCTGCTGAAATTGCGTATGTAGTCGATCAGCGCCGTGGCTGCGTGCAGCGGCTGCCCCAGGCGCACGGCGTCGAGCATTTGGGCCAGGCGATCGTGGCAGTTCTGCAGCAAGGCGAACAACGGTGCACTGGGTGGCAGGCGGCCGGCGGCGAGCAGTTCGTAGAGAAACTCAAGCTCATGGGCAAGGTCGCCGATTGGGGTGATTTCGACCATGCGCGCCACGCCCTTGAGGGTGTGCAGGTCGCGCATCAGGTTGTCCACCTCGACGCTGCTGCGCGGGTCGGCTTGCCAGCGGGCCAGGGCTGCAGCGGCGCTTTCGACGATGTCCGAGCTTTCTTCGAGGAATACCTCCAACAACTCCTCGCCAGGGCTTTCGGCCTCCTCGACCTGGGGCTCGGCCACTTCCGGCGGCAGTGACGGGCGTGGCAAGCCCAGGCCCAAGGCGTCGGTCAGGTCCATGTCCGGGTGCAGCGGGGTGACCGCGTCGATACCCACCAGGCCGGTGGCATCCGGGGCCAGCGCCTGGTCCAGCAGCGCACGCAGGCGCTCGACCAGTTCCGGGCGCGGCGCTACATCCTGGCCGGCCGCCACTTCATCGAGCATGTCCATCAGGGCTTCATGGGCACCCTGGGCCAGGGCGAAAAAACCTGCTTCGGCAGCCAGGCTGCCCTCCTCCACGGCACCATAGAGGTCGAGCAGGGCCTCGCACAGGTCATCCATTGGGCAAAGGTCGGCCAGGTGCGCGGCATGGCCCAGCGTGGTCATTTCATCCAGCAGGGTGTCCAGCGCATCGCGTTGGCCGGGCTGCTGCTGCCAACGCGACAGCAACGATTCGGCGTTGAGCAGGGTATCCATCGCTTGCGCGAGGAAACTGGCCACCCACTGCGGGTCATGCCTGCCGCGCCGCTGCTGCTGAGGGTCGGCGTGCAGGCTGGCCAGCCGCTCGTCCACTGCCTGGCCAACCCGCTCGATCAGGTCCGAGGCCCCGGCAATGGGGGCAAGCGGGGTGCTGTCCAGTTGTGCCAGGCCCAGCTGGAACAACGCCCGGGCAGCCTCAAGCCACTCGACTTCAGCCATCTGCAGCAGTAACTGGTGGACCTTGTATTCGCGTACCAGGCGGTCGAAGGCCGTGGCCAGTTCGGCAAGCGGCATCACCCCGGCCATGGCGGCGCTGCCCTTGAGCGTGTGCAAGGCACGTTGCAGGTCATCGCTGACCGGCGTGTCATGGCCGCCGGCACCCTGCAGGAAGGCGTCGAGACTGGCCAGGTGGCCTTGCGCTTCGCTGCGGAAGATGTCCAGCAACTGCGGGTCGAGGCCATCGAGGTCGGCGACCGCGGGTGGGTCGTTTTCAGCCAGGCCATGCAGATGCCCAGCCAGTCGTTCGATGTCACTCAGCTGCGGTGACTGGCCTGCGGCAAAGTCGGCCAGCAGGTCTGGCAACTGCACGAACGCTTGCTGCAGCGCCACCACGCCCTGGGCGCTGAGCGCCCTGCGGCCTTCGATTACACGGTTCAACAGGTGTTCGGCGCCCCACGCCAGTTCGGCCACGGCTTCGGCATGGACCATACGCCCACTGCCCTTGAGCGTGTGCAAGGCGCGCCGAACATCGCCCAGTGCTGCCATCTGCTGGTTATCGGCACGCCAGCGCAGCCAGTGCCGCTCGATTTCCGGTAACAGCTCACCGGCCTCTTCGAGGAACACCTCGCGCAGCTCATCATCGATGCCATCGCTGCTGTCATCGGCGCCTTCAGTGGCGGCGGGTTGCGTACACTGCACCCCAAGCGCAGCCAGGCTGGCCCGTGCGGTGTCGATAAAGGGCTGGCCATCGGCCAGCGGATCTGCGACACGCCATTGCAGATAACACTCGGCCGCGCTCAGGGCCTGCGCCAGGTGGGCCAGCT
>NZ_AEWE02000011.1:5972-6803 GCF_000190455.2 Pseudomonas sp. TJI-51 | reverse complement strand
GGGGTTGCAGGCGCTGCCGCGGCCAGCCGGACTCCAGGCAATCGCCAATCAGGTCCTTGGCCTGCTGCAGCACATTCAGCGACTCGTTCAGCACCAACTGGCGAATCTCGGCCAGGTCCGAGCCAGCCAGGCCGCCCTGGCCGTTTTCCTCCAGCGGGCCGACCATGCCGTTGAGGGTAGCCTCCACGTACAGCAGGGCACCTGCCACATCCATCAGCACCGCATCGTCAACGGCACGCGTCCCCTCGGCCAGCGCCTGCAAGGCCAGCACCTGGTCGATGATCCCGCCGTGGCTGCTGAAAGCCCAGCACGGCGAGGGTATCGGCGACATGCCGCAGGGGCGCCAGCAAAGCGTCAAGCTGTTCACGGTGCTGACGGTCGCCGCGCACGAACTGGTCAAGCCGCTCCTTGATGCGCATCAGGTCGTCGCACAGCGCGGTCACTACCGAGCGCAAGGCATCCCGGCCCGGCCCGGCCTGCAGCTGTTCACGCCAATTGCCCAGCGACAGATCGAGGTTGGCCAGGTCATCGGCACCGGCGAAGCGGTGCGCCGTGCCGCTGATCAGGCTGGCCTGGGCCAGCGGCTCGACACCCCGGCAGGCGCGCAACTGGTTGAGCAACGGCAGCATCACCAATGGCAGGTCATGGCGCGCGCCACGCAAGCGTTCAAGGTACGCCGGCAATTGCTCGAGGCCGCGGAACAATGCGCCCAGGCAATCCCCACGCGGGCTGACCTGGCCATCGGCCAAGGCCTTGGCGAACAGCTCCAGCTCTTCGGCCAAGCGTGTTGCGCCGGGCAATTCGAGCATACGCAGGCAACCATGCACCTGG
>NZ_AEWE02000011.1:5458-5854 GCF_000190455.2 Pseudomonas sp. TJI-51 | reverse complement strand
GCGCCACGGTATCGTGGCGCTCGGGGCTTAGTGCTGCTACAGCCATGGGCACTCCTCAGCGCGGCATATCAGTACGGCTCATCGCAAGGCCGGTTCACTTGGGCTCGGCAGGTGGTGGCAAGGTGAAGCCAGACACCGAACGGCGCATCTCGCTGGCCATGCGCGCCAGGTGGCGAATACTGTCGGCGGTCGCACCAGAACCGGCGGAAGTCTGCGCAGTGATCTGCTGGATCACCGCCATGGTGTGGGAAATCTGCCCGGCCGAAGAGGTCTGCAATTGCGCGGCGTCGGAAATGCTGTGGATAAGGTCGGCAAGGTTCTGCGACACCCCTTCGATCTCGGCCAGCGCCACCCCGGCATCCTGGGCCAGGCGGGCACCGCGCACCACCTCGGCGG
>NZ_AEWE02000011.1:0-5405 GCF_000190455.2 Pseudomonas sp. TJI-51 | reverse complement strand
CAACGCCTCGATCTGGCGGGTGGCCGACGACGAGCGCTCGGCCAGGCGCTGCACTTCGTCGGCGACCACGGCAAAGCCGCGCCCGGCTTCGCCCGCCAGCGAGGCCTGGATTGCCGCGTTCAGGGCAAGGATATTGGTCTGGTCGGCGATATCGTCGATCAGGCTGACGATATCGCCGATTTCCTGGGACGACTCGCCCAGCCGCTTGATGCGCTTGGCGGTGTCCTGGATCTGCTCGCGAATGTTGTCCATGCCGTTGATGGTGTTGTGCACCACCTCGTTGCCCTTGTTGGCGATGGCCACCGACCGCTCGGCAACCTTGGCAGATTCATAGGCATGTGCGGAAACCCGGTCGATCGACTCGACCATGTCGCCCACCGCCTCGGACGCCTCGCTGATCTGCTCAGCCTGCTGCTCGGAGGCCTTGGCCAGCTGCCGCGCGGTGTTCTGCGTATCCTGCACGGCGGCGGCAACCTGCACCGCACTGTGGTTGATGGTAGCGACCAGGTCACGCAGCTGGTCGACCGAATAGTTGATCGAGTCGGCAATGGCGCCGGTGAAGTCTTCGGTGACCGAAACCGTCACCGTCAGGTCGCCATCGGCCAGCTCTTCGATTTCATCGAGCAGGCGCATGATTGCCTGTTGGTTGCGTTCGTTCTTTTCTGCCGTCTCGCGCAGCTGGCGGTTGGTGGTACGCACCATCACCAGGCCGATGAGGATGATCGAAGCCAGGGCCAGCAGGCCCAGGGCGTAGCCACCCACGGTATCGAGGGTGCGCCCGCCGGCCAGGTTTTCAAAACCGTTGGCCAGGTGCGAGGCCTCGTCGAGCAGGGTTTGCGACAGGCTGAAGATATTGCCCGCCGCCTCGCGCACCCGGAACAGCTCTGGGGAGGTTTCGAGAATTTCGTCCACCGAACCGGCAACGAACTGGAACAGCTCGGCAATTTCGGCCAACCGGGCACGGGCGTCGGCATCTGCAACTCGGGTTACCTGGATGCCCGCATCGCCGTTGAGCATCCCTTGCAGCACCTGGCCGAAACGCCCGGCATCACGCCCGAATGCATCGGCCGCCTGGGCTGCCGCGTCATCACCGGCCAGCACGGTGTTGACCGAGCCGAGGATCCGCTCGGCCAGCAACAATTGGCGCTGGGCCACCGCCACCTGGTTGGCCGGGGCGCCGCTCTGCAGCAGGATCTCGACGACCTTTTCGTACTCCACCTGCAGTTGCGGCACGGTTTCGGCCAGTGTCGCCGCCACCTGGTGCAGCGACAGCACCGTCTGTTCAGTGGCCAGGATGGTATCGGTGTTCTTGCGCAGGTTTTCCCAGTCACGCCGCACCGCTTCCATTTCATCACGCACGGCGGGCGGCGCCGGCGGCAGGCCGGTGGCCTTGTCACCTTGGCGCAGGTAGCCCCAGCGCCGCTCGAAATCGTTGCGCGCATCCGACAGCAACTTGAACGCCAACGCCTTGCCTGCAGCGGCTTCGGTGGCGTTCTTGGCGATGCGTTGTGACAGCACGCGCAACTCGCCGGCATGGCCGATGTACTGCTTGTCGTAGTTGGACTGGCTGTTCAGGTAAGCGAAATTGGCGAACAGCAGGATGATCGACAGGATCAGGATCAGGAACAGCACGGTGATCTGCGCGATGCTACGGGTACGCGGGGTCACGGTGGTGGCCGTGACGGGGGCGGCGGGTGTGTTCACGTTCGCAGGTCCTATAGCGCCACATCGAGAAAGCCCGGCGCCTGGGCCAGGGCGAAGGGGCTGAAGATCGCCCAATTGCGTTCACGCGGGAAGTGCCCTTGCACAAAGCGCGCAGCAGCCCGAATCAACGGCTGTGGCGGGGACAGTTGCAGGCTGTCGAGGGTAAAGTGCTGCAAACCGAGCACTTCGTCCACCAGCAGGCCGACGAACAGGTCGTCGTGGTCCACCACCAGCACCCGGCGCTGCTTGCCCGGGGCGGCGTGGCCCAGGCCAAAGAAGCTGCTCAGGTCCATTACCGGCAACAACCGGCCACGCAGGTTGGCCACGCCGCAGACCCATGGCTGCACCCCCGGTACCCGGCTGCTACGCGGCTCGCGCAGCACCTCGGCCACCTCGCCCATGGGCGCGACGAACCATTGCCCGGCGGTGCGAAAGCCAATGCCACTCCACTCTTGCAGGCGGTTGTCTTGCGGCGGCTGGTCAGCGACCAGCAAACGGCAGCGCCGGTCGATGTCCAGCAACAACTCGAAGGCGGTCAGTGACGCGCCCTGCGGGCGGGTGGTCAAGCCCCCAGCACTTCTTTGAGCTTGGCGATCAGCGCCTCTTCGCCCACCGGTTTGGTGAGGAAGTCGCGGGCGCCCTGGCGGGTGGCCCAGATGCGGTCGGTCTCCTGGTCCTTGGTGGTGACCACGATCACCGGAATGGCACTGGTTTCCGGGTCTTTGCTGAGCTGGCGGGTGGCCTGGAAGCCGTTCATGCCCGGCATGACGATGTCCATCAGCACGGCGTCCGGCTTTTCCTGCCGGGCCAGTGCCACGCCGTCGGCACCGTTGTTGGCCTTGAGCACCTCGTGGCCATTCTTTTCAAGAAACTGGGTCAAACTCGTCATCTCTGTCGGCGAGTCGTCGACAATCAGAACTCGGGCCATGCTGTTACCCCATCAGGAAAGTAGAACCGTGCCATGGCGGGGCGCGGTCAGGGTGCTTGTGGTTCAGGTGCCGCAAACCCGGGCACATGGGCACGGATTGCGTCGAGCAGTTCTTCCTTGCTGAACGGCTTGGTCAGAAACTGATCAGAGCCGACTACCCGGCCGCGGGCCTTGTCGAACAGCCCGTCGCGCGACGACAACAGGATCACCGGGGTGTCCTTGAAGGCGCTGTTGTGCTTGATGATGGCGCAGGTCTGGTAGCCGTCCAGGCGCGGCATCAACACGTCGACGAAGATGATGCCGGGGCGGTGATCGACGATCTTGGCCAGGGCATCGAAGCCATCGCTGGCGGTGATCACCTCGCAGCCGGCTTCACCGAGCAACATCTGCGCAGTGCGGCGGATCGTGCGCGAGTCGTCGATCACCATCACCTTCAGGGGTTGTTCCATAGACGCCTACCCGTGGGAATTGAGCTGCAAGTTGCAAGCGGCAAGTTACAACAAAAGCCCAGCCGGCACTCGGCTGCTTTTCTCTTGAGGCTTGGAGCCAAGGGCTTGCAGCTGCATTTTTAACACACTCCGGGTGGCCGTTCCATCTGCGCCGCCCCTTGACCAGCGGCGTTCACAGCGCCACCCTGAGCCACTTTTCTTTCGACCCATCGCGGCAACGCGCCGCCAAGAGGAACCACCCCATGAGCGTTCGCCTCGGCATTGTCATGGACCCGATCGCGTCCATCTCCTACAAAAAGGACAGCTCGCTGGCCATGCTGCTGGCCGCCCAGGCACGCGGCTGGAGCCTGTTCTACATGGAGCAGCGCGACCTGTACCAGGGCGAAGGCAAAGCCCGTGCGCGCATGCGCCCACTGAACGTTTTCGCCGACCCGGCCCGCTGGTTCGAGCTGGGCGAAGAACAGGACAGCCCCCTGGCCGAGCTGGACGTGATCCTGATGCGCAAGGACCCGCCGTTCGACATGGAGTTCGTCTACAGCACCTACCTGCTGGAGCAAGCCGAGAACGATGGCGTGCTGGTGGTCAACCGCCCGCAAAGCCTGCGTGACTGCAACGAAAAACTGTTCGCCACGCTGTTCCCACAGTGCACGCCACCGACGCTGGTCAGCCGCCGCCCGGACATCATCCGCGAGTTTGCCGCCAAGCATGGTGACGTGATCCTCAAACCGCTGGATGGCATGGGCGGCACGTCGATCTTCCGCCACCGGGTGGGCGACCCGAACCTGTCGGTGATCCTCGAAACCCTGACCGCGCTGGGTGCCCAGCAGATCATGGCACAGGCCTACCTGCCGGCGATCAAGGACGGCGACAAGCGCATCCTGATGATCGACGGCGAGCCGGTCGACTACTGCCTGGCGCGCATTCCGGCCAGCGGCGAAACCCGTGGCAACCTGGCTGCCGGTGGCCGCGGCGAGGCGCGCCCGCTGAGCGACCGGGACCGCTGGATTGCCGCCCAGGTGGGGCCAACCCTGCGCGAGAAAGGCCTGTTGTTCGTGGGCCTCGACGTGATCGGCGATTACCTCACCGAGATCAACGTCACCAGCCCGACCTGCATTCGCGAAATCGACAACGCCTACAACACCGATATCGGCGGCAAGCTGATGGATGCCATTGATCGCCAGTTGCAGGCGCGCTGACCGCCGACGCACGGCATTTACCCGGAGTGGGGTATGATGCGGGTCCCATTTGCCTGGCCTGCTGCCCCGCCCTGCGGTTGCTGGATACCCGATGACGCTGCCCGCTGATATCCCTTCCGACCTGCTGCCCCCACGCGTTCGCCCAGTGGACCGGCTCGGTTTCACGCTGTTCCTGGCTGCGCTGGTGCACCTGGCGCTGATCCTCGGCGTCGGTTTCACCGTGGTCAAGCCTGCCGAAATCCGCCATACCATGGACATTACCCTGGCCACCTTCAAAAGCGAAAAACCGCCGGAGAAAGCTGATTTTCAGGCCCAGGACAACCAGCAAGGTAGCGGCACCCTGGTCAAGAAGGCGGTGCCCAAGACCACCGAAGTGGCGCCGTTCCAGGACAGCAAGATCAACAAGATCACCCCCCCGCCGGCAGCCAAGCCGGAAGTAGTGCCGCCACCAACCCCGCAGAAGTCGGCGGTGGTGACCACCGCGCCCAAGGCGCACAAGGTCGAGCCCAAGCCCAAGCCCAGCAAGGCGCAACCCAAGCCAGCCGCGCCCGCCCCGGACTTCGACAGCTCGCAGCTGTCCAGCCAGATCGCCAGCCTGGAGGCAGAGCTGTCCAACGAACAGCAACTGTACGCCAAGCGCCCGCGCATCCACCGCCTGAACGCTGCCTCGACCATGCGCGACAAGGGCGCCTGGTACAAGGAAGAGTGGCGCAAGAAAGTCGAGCGGGTGGGCAACCTCAACTACCCCGACGAGGCGCGGCGGCAGCAGATCTACGGCAACCTGCGCATGATGGTCTCGATCAACCGCGACGGCTCGCTCTACGAAGTGCTGGTACTGGAGTCGTCCGGGCAGCCGGTGCTGGACCAGGCAGCGCAGCGTATCGTGCGGCTGGCGGCGCCGTTCGCACCGTTTACCGGGGACCTGGCCGAATTCGACCGCCTGGAGATCATCCGCACCTGGCGCTTTGCACGTGGGGACCGTTTGTCCAGTAACTGAGTTATGCCTTGGGTTCAGGGCTTGCGATATGCGGTGGCGCGGATATCGAGCGCCGCCCGCGCGGCGCATCGCGAGCTGCGCTCGCTCCTACGTTTGTTTCGGGCCAGTCATGCCTGTGCCCATCGCGCGCG
>NZ_AEWE02000109.1:0-12233 GCF_000190455.2 Pseudomonas sp. TJI-51 | reverse complement strand
TATGAAGGATGGCTCTATCTAGCGGTAGTGCTGGATCTGTTCTCACGCCAAAGGATCTGGGCGAGATTGTTCCCCACAGCGGGCGCTTCCCCGCTGCGGTAGAACGTGCACTGTTTTTCCTGCTACTGGCGCCATGGGAAGACTGGGCCGAGATGACCGAAGTGGACTGGCGGGGTTTCCGGCTGCCTTGGGTCTATACCCTCGACGATGACCTGTGCGCTTTCCCGCACCCGCCGCCCCACCCTGAGCGGCTGACGTGGGAGCCGTGCTCCTTCCAAGTGGACCACGACGAGTGGGAGGAAGCCGAACGCCCTATGTGGCTGCGAACTTGGGCAACCGCCGAGGATGTGCGGCAGGCACTGGAAGCCAGGTGGGAGCTGCTGCGTGTAGCTAGCCCCCAAGCGTCGGAGCTTTTCTCAACTCCTGTCGAACACTTCCTGGTCCGTGCGTTTCTTTCTGACGGCATCGATGAAGTGATGGCGCACCTCATCATGATTGAGGCCGCGTTTGGCGCCGAGGAAGACCACAGGCGTAAGCTGCGACTAACAGGTGATAATTACGACGAATCGCCGACGCGCAGGGTTGCTGCAAGACTGAGCGCCGCCATCGTCGAGCCTGGCGCAGCGAAGGAGCATCCCGTCGCCGTGTGATGATGGACCTGGGGTACATTAAGCGTTTAACGCAGCGCTGCGCGAGTCCTGCATTGGGGGTGATTGCTTTGAGAGAGGCTGAAACACTGATTCGGCATACCGGCAAGCTGAATATTGGCGCTGTGGAGAAAGCGATATTGGAGACTTTTCCATGATGAGGTTCTCTGAAATTGAGGCGTTCAGGGCCGTCATGTTGTCGGGCTCAACCACTGCGGCCGCGCAGACGCTGCACACCTCACAACCTAATGTGAGCAGAGCGATTGCGCTGCTTGAACAAAAAACCGGCTTGAAACTTTTCGAGCGATTGCCAGGGCGACTGGTGCCCACCAGTGACGCCCGGTCCTTCTTCAAGGAGGTACAACGAAGCTTTGCGGGGCTGCACCATCTGGACGAAGCCGCCAAGCGGATCAAGCGGTTCAGCGGTGGCGCGCTGACGGTCGCCGCAGTACAGATGCTTGCGCTGGGCCTGGTGCCCAGGGTGATGCAGCAGTTTTGTCAAAATCTGCCCGAAGTCAGCGTGTCCATCCATACCGGCCACGCAACGACAGTGGCACGCTGGGTTGAAGATCAAACCTGTGATGTCGGCTTGGTCTCCCAGGTCAATAACAACTATGGCCTGGCCTATGAGCACCTGTATGAGGTAGACGCCGTCTGCGTGATGCCTGCAGACCATCGGCTCGCACGCAAGGACGTGATAACCCCCCAGGACCTGGCGAATGAGCCTTTCATCTCGCTGCCCCGCACCGAACATGGCTACTCACTGGTCGACACCCATTTTGAAAACGCCGGTATTGACCGGCACATTCGCCTAGAGACCTCTTACAGTTCAATCACCTGTTCGCTGGTCATGCAGGGGCTAGGCCTATCGATCGTGAACCCGCTCGCCTCATTGGATTACCGCCATTCGGGCATGGTGACGCGGCCTTTTCTGCCCACCGTAAAACATCAGGGGTACATCATCTACCCCAAAGAGCGCGCGAACGATCGGTTGATTTCAGACTTCGTGACGACCGTCAAAGACGTGCTGGCCCGCGAACTCGAGAGCCTCGGGTGTAAAGCGCCGGCGTAGGGATTGCTCCCGGGAGGGGGGGTATATCACCAGTGCATAGGCCAAGGCGATATTCTATTTGCTTGTCCACCGCTGCTCCCCTTAACGTTGTGTTCAGCCGGAACTGGGGCGCTAAGCGTCTCCTGGAAGACAACAATTATAGTCCGTGCATTGAAGCTGGGCTTCTGCCGACTGATGTTACCCAATTGAGTCAAAACAGAGGCGGACCACTGCCTCGTTAACTCGCGTGAGGAGGGGAAGCTGACATGAAAAAAATCAACACCTTTGCATTGGCCAGCGCCATTACGCTTAGCAGCGGCGCGTATGCGCAAGACACGCTCTATTTCGCAGGGTATTCCGGCGACTTTCAAAAGACCTTTGAAACGGTCATCCTTCCCGAGTTCGAAGCCAAGCATGATGTCAACGTCGTTTATGTGCCGGGCAGCTCGAGTGAAAACCTTGCCAAATTGCAAGCGCAGCGAGCCAGTCAGCAAATCAACGTTGCCTTGTTTGACGACGGCCCCATGCATTACGCCGTGCAATTTGGCCTGTGCGATAACTTGGCGCAGTCGCCGGTGTATCAGGACATCTACGATATCGCCGCAGCCTCGAACTTCAAGGGTAAGGCGGTCGGTATCGGGCTGGTGGCGACGGGCATTGCCTACAATAAAGCAGTCTTCGCCAAGAATGGTTGGGCGGCGCCCACATCGTGGTCCGACATCGCGGACCCCAAATATGCCAAGCGCGTCGCCTCCAACCCTATCTCCGGTACGTTCGGCCTAAATACCTTGATCATGTTCTCCCGCATCAACGGTGGCGGTGAGCATGATATGGACCCAGGCTTCAAAGCCGTTCGTGAAAATGTCGCGCCCAATGTATTGGCGTGGACCTCTTCGAATGCCCAATTAGCGCAGATGTTCCAGAGCAACGATATCGATATTGCTGTCTGGGGTAGCAACCGTGCCGTGGCGTTGAAAAAAACAGGCTTTCCTATCGAGTTTGTTTATCCAAAAGAAGGCACACCCGCCATTATTGCTTCGGCCTGTGTAGTTTCCGGGAATAAGCTCGCAGAAAAATCTCAAGCGCTGATTCAATACCTGGCGTCTCCCAGTGTGCAGGCCAAGTTCGCCACCGAGGGCTTCGGCCCCGTCAACCGGCAAGCCAAGCTCGAAGAGGGTTTGGCCGAAGAGGTCCCTTATGGCGAAGAGAAGCTTGCGCAGCTGGTGCCGATAGACTGGGACACCGTTAACCGTAAACGTGCTGAATGGACAAAACAGTGGAGCCGTACCGTTGAGTGAGCGCTTTTCTCGACGATGATAATAATAGTGAGTATTGGCCATGAGTAATTTGATTATCCGAGGGCTCTCGAAAACCTATTCGGGCGGCTTTACCGCTGTGCGCAACTTGGACCTAGAGGTTAAGAGCGGTGAGTTCATCTCGCTGCTGGGTGGCTCGGGATGCGGAAAAACGACGACACTTCAGATGGTCGCGGGATTTATTTCCCCTACCACGGGTTCTGTCCATCTCGGTGGCAACGACATCACCAGCATGCTGCCTGAAAAACGTGACATGGGCATCGTATTCCAAAGCTATGCACTGTTCCCGCATATGACCGTTGCCGAAAACGTCGGCTTCGGGTTGCAGATGCGCAAAGTGCCTAAACAAGAGCTGGCGACGCGTGTCGAAGAAGCGCTCGCGATGGTCCGTCTGTCGGGGCTCGGGGCGCGTTATCCACGGGAGTTGTCCGGTGGCCAACGGCAGCGTGTCGCTATCGCACGGGTTTTGACGATCCGTCCGAGTGTCTTGCTGCTCGATGAGCCTATGTCGAACCTCGACGCTAAGCTCAGGGGTGAAATGCATGTTGAGCTCCGGGCGCTCCAGCGCCGGCTCGGCATTACTACTATCTTGGTCACCCATGACCAAGTCGAAGCCATGACAATGAGCGACCGAATCGCTGTGATGGCCGACGGTTGCATCGCAGAGCTGGGTAAGCCTCAAGATGTCTACGACCAGCCCACCTCCAGCTTCGCCATGCGCTTCCTGGGTCAGACCAATATTCTCATGGGCAAGGTGAAGTCCATCTCCCAGGGACAGGCATTGGTCCACCTGGACGGCATCGTCGTGCCCGCGAACCGGCAGCAGCTCAAGGTGGGCGACGACGCCATGCTGTTCATCCGGCCTGAGCGCATCCGCTTCACCCCGCCCGGCGTTGGGAAAGCCGAGGGGCGTATTGCATCACGTTTGTTCCTCGGTGGCCTGTGGTATTACGAAATCGAAAGCGCCTTGGGCGCGTTGAAGATGACAGCACCGAACAATGGCGAGCGCCAGCCTCAAGAAGGCGAAACGGTCGGCATCGGTTGGGGCGACGGCGACCTGCAGGTCGTATCCGCGGAGGCCGCCCATGGCTGACACTACCTACCGCGCCAATGGTGCTCAGTGGGTACTCTCGCTGCCCGCGCTCCTGTTGTTTCTAGGGTTGCTCGTCGTACCCATCGCATTGACTGGCATGCTTTCATTCAATGTGTTCGACGCCATGAGTGGCACTCAAAACAGTTATACCTTGGCCAGTTACCTGGAGGTACTCAGCGACAGTTTCTATTACGAGCTGTTTGCCCGTACCGCTTTGATGTCACTGGGCGTCACCGCCGTCTGCATTGCCATTGGCGTTCCTGAAACGCTGATCCTTTCGCGCATGCGGCCCGCATGGCAAGGTGGCTTTTTCGTCGTGATACTCGGCCCGTTACTCATTTCCGTGGTGGTACGGACGTTGGGATGGTCGCTGTTGTTGGGACGTGAAGGTTTTATCAACTCAGCGCTGATGGCACTCGGTCTGATCGACCAGCCACTACAGCTCATGTTTACCCTGACCGGGGTAGTGATTGCCCTGACCCATGTGATGATGCCTTTCATGGTGATCTCGGTATGGAGCACGCTGCAAAAAGTCGATGGCCAGATTGCCCATGCGGCCCGCTCCCTCGGGGCCGGCCCGGTGACCACCTTCAGGCGCGTTGTGCTGCCGCAGCTGATGCCGGGTATTTTGTCTGGCGGGATCATCGTCTTTACCTTGTCTGCCTCGGCCTTCGCCACGCCGGCGATGATCGGCGGTCGCGGCGTCAAAGTCGTCACCACGGCGATCTACGATGAATTTCTCTCCACGATGAACTGGCCATTGGGCGCTTCCATTGCGGTGCTCTTGCTTATTGCCATTGTCTTCGTGGTGATCGGCAGCAATCGATTGATCGAGCGAAAATTCAAGCAGGTGTTCGTATGAGTGATCGCAGCCTGGAAAGTAACGGACCCTTTGCAATACTCTTCCACACACTGTTCGTCAGTTTCATTGTGGCGCCGCTGTTGATCATTGTATTGGTCTCTTTCTCAGACAAGGGCTATATATCGATGCCTTTCGACGGCGCCTCGTGGCGGTGGTACAAAGCCATTTGGGACGCCCCGGAGTTGATCAATGCGTTTTGGCTCTCGGTGTGGCTGGGGCTTGGCGCGGCGACGATTGCGTCCATTGTCGCGGTACCCGCCGCGATAGCTATTGCCAAATACCGTTTCGCCGGACGCGAAGCACTTACATCATTGATTCTCTCCCCCTTGATGATTCCTCATGTCGTGCTTGGTGTAGCGTTTCTCAGGTTCTTTTCAGTGGCGGGGATTTCGGGTTCGTTCATCGGGCTGTTATTGGTGCATGCATTGATCGTCACGCCTTACTCACTGCGGCTTACCCTGGCGGCTGTCATCGGGATTGATCGCGATGCGGAACTGGCGGCACGCTCACTCGGCGCCTCTAAATATGTGTCCTTTTGGAAAGTGTTGTTTCCCTTGATTCTCCCAGGCGTGGCCGGCGGTTGGTTATTGGCCTTCATTCAAAGTTTCGATGAAGTCACCATGACGATATTCGTCTCCACCCCGGGTACTACGACACTTCCGGTTGCCCTGTATGAACGGATCGCATTGATGACCGACCCGGTGACGACTTCGGTTTCCACGGTAATGATTGTGGGAACGATGATCCTCATGTTTTTGCTAGACCGTATTGTCGGTTTGGACAAAGTATTAATCGGTAAAAAATAGGCCCAGGTGCACTTTTCGCTTCCAAAGACTTTGGCAGCGAGGAGCCGCTCGCCCTTTTTTCAAGAGCTGCCGCACAGTTGCGGAGGTGAAGTATGAGCAAAGAACACATGATCGTAGTGGGCGGTGGACTCGTCGGCGCGGCAATTGGCTACGGTGCCGCGCGCAGGGGCCTTAAGGTCACCGTCCTCGACCAAGGGGATGCCGCATTACGCGCCTCTCGGGGAAATTTTGGCCTGGTCTGGTTATCGAGCAAAGGTGGTGGGATGCCCCGCTATGCGCAATGGACGCGCGATGCCGTAAGACAGTGGCCGGAACTGCACCGGGAGTTGCTCAGCCTGACGGGTGTCGATACGGGGCTTGAGCAAACGGGCGGCTTCTGGCTTGGGTTCAGCGAAAAAGAGGTACAAGCGCGGGCGGACTTGCTTGAGAAAATCAACAAAGAAGTGGGTGATATCCCCTATCAAATGATGGGCCCTGCAGAGCTGAGGCAGCATTTGCCTGGGCTAGGCCCCAAGGTCGTCGGCGGAAGCTTCGGTACTCATGATGGCCACGCCAACCCCTTGATGCTGCTCAGGGCACTGCATGCGGGTCTGAAAATGAAGGGGGCAGATATCATTTCTGGCGTTGACGTTGTTGCGGTCTCGCAGGACCCCGGTACCGGTAAATTCACGGCGCGTTCCCGGGATGGCCAATCCTGGAACAGCGACAGGCTCGTACTCGCCGCCGGTATCGGGATCTCCGAGTTGGCATCGCAAGTGGGGTTGCATGCCCCAACCCGCCCGACGCGCGGGCAAGTGCTGATCACCGAGCGGCTCAAGCCGTTTATCCCCTACCCGACGAACAAGGCGCGGCAGACCAAGGAAGGGTCGGTGCAGATCGGCTCGACTTCAGAAGATGTCGGTCTGGATGATCGCACGACACCTGACAAGATCAGCTGGCTCGCCGAACGGGCTGTAGATACGTTTCCCGCCCTCAAGGATGTGAGGCTCGTTCGAGCATGGGGCGCCATTCGGCCTTTAACCCCCGACGGCTACCCGGTGTACCAGAGTTCGACGACGTGCCCAGGGGCCTATGCCGTTATTTGTCATAGCGGCGTGACACTGGCGGCAATCCACGCCTACGTCATCGGGCCCTGGGTCGGGGGCATAACACCCTCACCCCCGAACTTCGAAGGGTTCCACAGCGACAGATTCCTAGACCCCAACGCGAGTTTTACCCATGACCACTAAGCCGCTTTTTTCTGTTTCGAACGCGCCTGCTGGGCGGACGGTAAAAATCACATTCGAGGGGCAAGAATTGCGCGTCGCCGAGGGCATCAGTGTGGCTGCCGCGTTGCTGACCCAAGGCGCCCGTGATTTCCGCTCCAGTATCGTCGGTAATGTTTCCCGCGCTCCGTACTGCATGATGGGTGTTTGCTTTGAATGCCTCGTTGAAATCGACGGCGTACCCGCACGGCAAAGTTGCATGGTCCCGGTGCGCGACGGCATGCATATCAAGCGTCAACTCGGCGCTGTGGCACTGGACCTCGGCGAAATGGGAGGGTGCCATGAATAATGTCCCGGTAGACCTGGTGGTCGTCGGTGCCGGCCCAGCTGGAATGGCCGCAGCCTGCCAGGCACGCGCCCAGGGGTTGACGGTGGTCGTGCTGGACGAGCAACCAGCGCTCGGCGGCCAGATTTATCGGCGGATCGAGTCCGCTCCTGAAGCCATACAACACATCCTCGGCGCGGATTACGTCGCAGGCCGAGCCCTTGCTCGTGAATTCAAAGCCAGCGGTGCTATCCACATCACCGGTGCGGTGGTCTGGAACGTGGCCGCTTCGGGGGAAATCAATTACATCGCCAATGGCCATAATGAAGACATCGTCGGCAAGTATGTCGTACTGGCCAGCGGCGCCATGGAGCGACCATTCCCCATCAAAGGCTGGACGTTACCTGGTGTAATGGGCGCGGGTGCCGGTCAGATCATGCTCAAAGGGGCTGGTGCACTGCCTACCGAGCCCGTTGTCCTCGCCGGTTGCGGTCCGCTGCTCTACCTCTTGGCTTGGCAATACCTCAGGGCAGGCGTGGCGATCAAGGCGTTGGTGGACACCACACCACAGTCGGCTTATGTCCGGGCGTTGCGCGAAGCGGCTGGTGCGCTCAAAGGCTGGCGTGATCTTGCCAAGGGCATGAAGCTGCTCGCGTCGATCAAGCGTCACGGGGTCAAGGTTTACTCGGGCGCTACCGACCTGGCAATCGTGGGGGACCATGCGGCCCAAGGCATTCAATTCAAACATCGCGGGCAGCGCACGTCCGTCGCGTCTTCTCTGGTGTTACTGCATCAAGGGGTGGTCCCGAATGCGCAACTCAGCCTCTCGACGGGCGCCGCGCACTATTGGAGCCCCGAGCAACTTTGCTGGTTGCCGCATACCGATGAGCATGGACGCCTGGGCGACACCGTGATCTACGTCGCCGGTGATAGCCGAGGCATCGTCGGCGCCAAGGCATCTGCTGTACAGGGACGCTTGGCGGCCTTGGCAATTGGGGCGCAGCTTGGAAGTTTGCAGGGCTTGGGACATCAACTGGCCGGACTGGCTCAGCAGTTGGAAAACGCTACGAGCATCAGAAAGTTCCTGGATGTTCTTTATCGCCCCCAAGAGGAAAATAGAATTCCCGCAGACGATAACGTGCTGGTGTGCCGCTGCGAGGAAGTGACTGCTGGGCAGATTCGCAGCTATGTAGCGTTGGGCTGCCATGGGCCGAATCAAACCAAGGCATTTGGCCGCTGCGGCATGGGGCCATGCCAAGGACGTTTCTGCGGTTTAACCGTCACCGAAATTATCGCGAAAACGCGCAACGTCGATCCTAACGAGGTCGGCCACTACCGCGTTCGCGCCCCTATCAAACCTATTTTACTGGGCGAACTTACACATTAGTTCGCCCGTTCTTCATACTAAAATCCAGGAGCCTATATGAGTGATATCGTTCGCATCGAAACTGACCCGCGCCGTAGCCGGGTCGTTATTTATAATGGTGTGATTTATGTCGGCGGGATGACCGCCGATGACCGCACTCAAGATATCGCCGGCCAAACACGCGATACATTGGCGAAAATTGAAGCTTATCTTGAGAAGGCGGGCTCAGACAAAAGCCGGGTGCTGACAGCGCAAATCTGGATCAAAGACCTGGCCCGTGACTTCGACAGCATGAATGAGGTCTGGAACGCCTGGACCGCACCGGGTTGCGCCCCCACGCGCGCCACCGCCCAGTGCGACATGGGCGCGCCGGATGTGCTGGTCGAGATCATCGTGACCGCCGCGGTTGCTGAGTAAGCCGCCTCGCAGTACTACAGCTAAACCGGTCTGTACGGTGTTCACGGCACCGCGCAATGTGATGAGGCGTTTCAACTACAGCTTCTGACTGGCGTGAGCGCGCGCACCGGCGCAAGGTGCGCCGCTGCGCCCACGGCTTACCAATCAGCCGGGGGGATATCCGCGGCTATCGCACCCGGCATGCCATCTACGGCCGCTACGCGCCCGATCGCGCAGCCCAGCGGGCTGAGTGGACTCCCCACAGGATTTCTAGGCCTTCAGAACAGTCTTCTCCCGCTTGTTCCGCATCCGCCCAGCCTCCACATCCGCGAGAATCGCCTGGGCAAGCCCACTCAGGTAATAGGCGGCCCAGATCATGTCGCCATCTTCATCCACAGCCCCCGCGAGGATCAGCTTGTGCACGCACCCCAACAGGGTCGAGGCCTGTTCCAGGGCATAGTCGCAGGGCACGCCAGGGCTGATGTGGAACAAGTCCATGGGCGGATTCTGGTTCGTGATGAAGCTCGTCACATCTGCGGTAGTGGCCTTCTCGGCCTCGGGAAGCGCGCTCATGTCATCACCTCCTGGCGCTCAGCCCTTTGGCTGCGTCCCGTGTCAGCACGGCGCTGGAGTCGCACATCAAACATTGTCTGTTCATCGTCATGCTCCCTATTGAATTGAGGCGGCCAGTGCAGGCCTGGCGGCTCGGGCTAGTGATTAGTTCTGTGGTGCAGTGGTGGACTCTGCCGCGGCTGTTCCGGGCGCCAACGCCTTCACTAGGCGGCAGAAATCCAGCATGCCAGCAGCACGGCGATCAGCAGGGGCGGAAAGCGCGCCAGCAGAAGCACCAGCAGCAGAAGGGCCAGGCAGCCTGCGAGGATGCCGGCGAACAGGAACACGGCAGCAAAAACTCGTAGTAGCTTCATTGTCGCTCTCCTCACAGGTAGCCCTGTTCCGCCAGCGATATGCAGCCCTTGTGGCCCACCACGATGTGGTGCAGGGTTCGTACCCCGACCAGGTTCAAGGCCTCCCGCAGCTTGTGGGTGAGGGTGAGATCCGCTTGGCTGGGTTCCGGATCACCGGAAGGGTGGTTGCGGACCAGCACGGTTGCTGCGGCGTTGTGCTCCAGGGCAGCCTTGACGACTTCCGGGGATAGACACTGGCGCTGTCCAGGGTGCCCCGGAACAGTTCGTGAAAGACGATCATCCGGTGCCGGCTGTCGAGCAGGAGCAGGACGAATGCCTCATGCTCGTAGTCGCCCAGCTGCGCCTGCAGGTGGCTGAATACTTCCTTCGGTGAAGTCAGTGCTCGCTCCCGACGCAGACGCAGATTCGCCAACTGCCGGGCCATCAGCAGGATGTCGGTTTCGGTGACCGGCGACTCGACCAGGTAGGTGCCGGTCGATTCGCTGGCCTTCAGCTTGTGCGGGTGCATGCTGGGCTCCTTGATGGTGATCTGTCGGTGGGGTATGGAGCTGGGCTTGTGCGTCCAGCTTCTCAGCCAGGCTGGTTTTCGCGGAACGCTGGGAAGTATTGGTGGTTGGAGATGAGGTTTCTTCGGCGGGGTAGAACTCCTCGGCGATGGCACCAGCATCTTCCTCACTGTCCTCGAACGCGCCATTGCCGAAGCCACGCTTCGCCGCTTCATCCAAGGCGGCCTGAACGAATCCTGCTGCTTGCCGCTGCGCATCGAGCTCGTTGGCGGCCTGCAGCGTCTCGGCAATGTCCATACCGCCGCGTACCGTCAGGTCGACGTAGAAGATCGGCGTGCCATGGCTTTGCCGGGTGGATTTACCGCGCAGGCGCAGTTCGAGCGGCAGGCACGCCAAGCGGTTCCCGGAGATGGCCTGAAAGTAATGCAGCCGGGCGGCGAGGGTGCGGATGCTGTTGAAGCCGGTGGTGCGGAACACGAAGCTGCCCAGCGGATCGTCGTCACCAATGATCACGTTCAGTCGGCCGTAAGGTTTGCAGGCATTGCCTTTGGCCAACGAGCAGGTGTCTGGCGAAGGGCAGGGCAGTGACTGCATGCCGTCCTGGGTGACCCGCTTGCAGATCTCGCCGTTGCCCACGCACAGCGGCCGCCCGGATTGCCGGTCGAACAGGGTGTAGTCGGCGCGAAAGTTCAGCTCCGGTTCGTTGAACAGCAGGCGTACCGGGATGCTGCGCAGCTTGTCTTCCTTGCCCTGACGCAGCTCATCATTGAGCGGGTGCAGCAACCAGCCGTCATTGCCTTGTACCTGGGAGGTGATGGTGAACTGGTCATCCTTCTCCGGAAGGCGCTTGCCGTTCTTCTTGACGACCTTACCGATAGAGATGCGTCCGAGCACCGGGGGCGTGATAGCCAGACCTTTGAGCATGGGGGTTCTCCTGAAAATGAAAAAAGGCCAGCCACGCAGCACGAACTGCATGGACTGGCCAAGGGGGGGAAGAGTTGATGGAGAGGGAAATCAGCCGACCAGGAAACGCCGCGCACCGGGTTTCAGCAGCGGGTACTTGGCCTGCAGGTAGGGCTTTTCCTGGAGCAGTTGAGCGACATCGAGACCGACGCTGTCCTTGGCCTTGCGCCAGCTGACGTAGCCGCTGGAGAACTCCGCCCGACTGGCATCACCCATGGCCTGTTGCAGCATCTGCTTGAGCTCGGCCTCGCGCTTTTCCTTGTCGGCAATCGACTGGCGAACGGCCTTGAGCTCGATGAAGGCAGCGGCCAGTCCGGCATGGCTGCTGAAGTCGACGACCTGACCGTTATCCTCTGGATAGAGGCAGCGCAGTGCTGCTTCAGCAGAGACGGTGCCATCGGCTGGCGGTGGCGTATCGGTTTCCACGTAGTGCCAGAACTTGCGCTCCAGTTCGATCAGGCGAGCGATCATCTGCTCGTCCCGCTCGATGCGGTGGATATCCAGCGTCTGGCCGCCGAGCAGCACGGCCACATCCGCAGCCTGCTTGCCGGTGACGGCGAGCTGGTGCATCACCTGCAGCTGCACATACTCGGGCACGCCTTCTTTCCAGAGGCGTGCCCCGTTTATGCCGCCGGTCTTGCATTCGAGGATCTGCACGTCGTCGGCACCGATCACCTCACGGTCGATGTTGGCCAGCATCCAGGGCAACTCGGGATCGGGATGCTGCAGCACGGCGTTGATACGCCGGACTTTGTTCTTGGTGCGCTTGCT
>NZ_AEWE02000108.1:0-3474 GCF_000190455.2 Pseudomonas sp. TJI-51 | reverse complement strand
TCGCGGCGCGCCTTGCGCTATGCCGAGGCGGTGCTGGCCGGGGGGCATGATATTGCCCGGCTGTTCTTCTATCAGGACGGGGTACACAGTGCCTCGGCCAACGTGGTCGCGCCCCAGGATGAAGTGGACGTGGCCGCGCAGTGGCGTGCCTTTATCGAGACCCACCAGCTGGATGCCGTGGTGTGCATCGCCGCCGCCTTGCGCCGTGGCGTGCTCGACGAGGCCGAGGCCAACCGCTATCAGCGCCCGGCCGTGAACCTGCCCAGGCCATGGGAGTTGTCCGGCCTGGGGCAACTGCACGAGGCCGCGCAAGTCGCCGACCGCCTTGTCTGTTTTGGAGGCGACTGAAATGGCCAAATCCTTGTTGATCATCAGCCGCCAGGCGCCGTGGAACGGCCCATCTGCCCGCGAGGCGCTGGACATCGCCCTGGCCGGTGGCGCGTTCGACCTGCCGCTGGGCATGCTGTTCCTCGACGATGGCGTGTTCCAGCTGGCGCCAAACCAGCAACCTGCCGCCGTGCAACATAAGAACCTGGCCGCCAACCTGCAGGCGTTGCCGATGTTCGGCGTCGAAGAACTGTTCGCCTGCAACCACAGCCTCACCCGCCGTGGCCTGGCCGCCGACAGCCTGGCACTGCCAGTGCAAGTGCTGGATGACGCGGCACTGACCGCACTGATCGCCCGTTTCGACCAGGTGGTAACGCTCTGATGACGACCCTGCACGTAAT
Organism: Pseudomonas sp. TJI-51; assembly: GCF_000190455.2. Lineage (NCBI taxonomy): Bacteria > Pseudomonadati > Pseudomonadota > Gammaproteobacteria > Pseudomonadales > Pseudomonadaceae > Pseudomonas > Pseudomonas sp. TJI-51. Next base: position 2,746 of record NZ_AEWE02000108.1, on the reverse strand, counting down.
TGCCCACTCCCCGTTCGGCGACGAGCGCCTGGCCAGTTGCCTGCGCCTGCTGGGCGCCAACGACGCCCTGCTGCTGTGCGGCGATGCGGTATACGCCCTGCGCAGCGGCAGCGAAGCGTACCGCCAGTTGCAAGCCGCCAGCCTGGCCCAGCGCCTGTTCGCCCTGGACGAAGACCTGCAAGCCCGCGCGGTCGGCAACGACCTGGCCAAGGCCGTGGACTACGCCGGGTTCGTCGAACTGTCGCTGCACTACGACAAGGTCAACAGCTGGCTATGAATACCCTCACCGTTGCCGATCAGGCGATCGCCCTGGACAAGGACGGCTTCCTGGTCGACCTGCAAGACTGGTCCCATGCAGCCGCCGAGGCCCTTGCCGAGCGCGAGGGCATTGCCCTGACCGCGGACCACTGGGAAATTCTCGAACTGCTGCGACAGTTCTACCAGGAGTACCAGTTGTCCCCGGCCACCCGCCCACTGATCAAGTACACCGCCCTGAAGCTGGGCGCGGACAAGGGCAATAGTCCGCACCTGAACCGCCTGTTCAATGGCACCCCCGCCAAACTTGCCGCCAAGCTGGCGGGCCTGCCCAAGCCGACCAATTGCATATGACCCTGCCACCCTTGAATCAAGCCCGCCCGCTGACCCTGGAAACTCCGGCTGAACACCCGTTCGCTGAATTCGTGCGCATTCTTGGCAAAGGCAAGCGCGGCGCGCGCGGCCTTACCCGCGAGGAAGCCAGGGCTGCCATGACCCTGCTGCTGGAAGGCAAGGTCGAGGACACCCAGCTGGGCGCCTTCCTGATGCTGCTGCGGCACAAGGAAGAAAGCGCCGAAGAGCTGGCCGGCTTCACCGAAGCGCTACGCGGCCACCTGCAAGCCCCGCGCATTGCCGTGGACCTGGACTGGCCAACCTACGCTGGCAAGAAGCGCCACTTACCCTGGTACCTGCTGGCCGCCAAATGCCTGGCCGGCAATGGTATTCGCATCCTGATGCATGGCGGCGGTGCACACACAGCCGGGCGCCTGTATACCGAGCAGCTGCTCGGCCTGTTGCATATCCCCCTGTGCCGCGACTGGGCAGCGGTCGACACCGCCCTGGGCCAGCATCAGCTGGCGTTTTTCCCCTTGCACGACTGGGCGCCGCAACTGCAGCGCATGATCGACCTGCGCAACACCCTGGGCCTGCGCTCACCCATCCACTCCCTGGCGCGGGTGCTCAACCCGCTGGGCGCGCGTTGCGGCCTGCAAAGCATCTTCCACCCCGGTTACCAGGCGGTGCACCGCGAGGCCAGCCGCCTGCTGGGCGACCATGCCGTGGTGATCAAGGGCGATGGCGGCGAGATCGAGGTCAACCCGGACGTCATCAGCCACCTCTACGGCACCACTGCCGGCGTAGCCTGGGATGAGGAATGGCCGGCGCTCAGCGAGCGCCGTCACGTCAAACCCGCCACGCTGCAACCGGAGCATTTGCTCGCCTTCTGGCGTGGTGAAGTGCAAGACAGCTACGGCGAGAAAGCGCTGATCGCGACCATGGCCTTGGCACTGCGTGGCCTGGAGCAGACCCGGGAACAGGCCTTCACCAATGCGCAGGCCTATTGGGACAACCGTGATAGATCGATTTAGTCGATAACACTACCCCGATCTTTGCGCTATTTCTTCGAACGATCTGGCCTAGACTGGGCTCCAACGACAAACCCTTTGTTCCAGGAGCTCACCATGGGCCTTTTGATCGACGGCCGCTGGCATGATCAGTGGTATGAAAACGGCAAGGACGGCACCTTCAAACGCGAAAACGCCCAGCGCCGCCATTCGTTGCCCGCCCCCGAAGCCGGCCGTTACCACCTGTACGTGTCGCTGGCCTGCCCTTGGGCCCACCGCACGTTGATCTTCCGCGCCATCAAAGGCCTGGCGCCGTTGATCGACGTTTCGGTAGTGAGCTGGCTGATGCAAGACCATGGCTGGACCTTCGACCAGCAGCAAGGCTCCAGCGGCGATCACCTCGATGCGCTGCAGTACCTGCACCAGCGTTACACCCAGGACGACCCGCACTACACCGGCCGGGTGACAGTACCCGTGCTGTGGGACAAGAAAGAGAAACGCATCGTCAACAATGAGTCGGCTGAGATCATTCGCATTTTCAACAGCGCGTTCAACGCGTTGACCGGCAACACCCTCGACCTGTACCCAGCGCCGCTGCGCCCGGCCATCGAGGCGCTGAATGAACGTATCTATCCGGCGGTGAACAACGGCGTCTATCGCGCCGGCTTCGCGACCACGCAGGAGGCCTACGAGGCGGCGTTCGATGACGTGTTCAACGAGCTGGATCATCTGGAAGATCTGTTAGGCCGCAATCGCTACCTGGCGGGCGAATACCTGACTGAAGCCGATGTGCGCCTGTTCACCACGCTGGTGCGCTTCGACGCCGTGTATCACGGGCACTTCAAGTGCAACCTGCGGCGCCTCAACGATTATCACAACCTGTCGAACTGGCTGCGTGAGCTGTACCAGTGGCCGGGGGTGGCGGGGACGGTGGATATGGAGCATATCCAGAAGCACTATTACATGAGCCACAAGACCATCAACCCGAACGGGATCGTGCCTAAGGGGCCGTTGCAGGATTTCAACCAGCCGCATGATCGGGAGCGGTTGGTGGGTAAAGGGATTTGGCAGGGTTGAGGCACTGGGGCTGCTTTGCAGCCCATCGCGACACAAGGCCGCTCCTACAGCGTGAGGTGCGCCCCATTTGT
>NZ_AEWE02000107.1:13163-34905 GCF_000190455.2 Pseudomonas sp. TJI-51 | reverse complement strand
AGCAAGCGCACCAAGAACAAGGTCCGCCGCATTAACGCCGTGCTACAGCATCCGGATCCGGAGCTGCCCTGGATGCTGGCCAACATCGACCGTGAGGTAATCGGTGCCGACGATGTGCAGATCCTCGAATGCAAGACCGCCGGCATAAACGGGGCACGTCTCTGGAAGGAAGGCATCCCCGAGTATGTCGAGCTTCAGGTGATGCACCAGCTCGCCGTCACTGGCAAGCAGGCTGCGGATGTAGCCGTGCTGCTTGGTGGCCAGACGCTGGAGATCCACCGCATTGAGCGGGACGAGCAGATGATTGCTCGCCTGATCGAGCTGGAGTGCAAGTTCTGGCGCTACGTGGAGACCGACACACCACCGCCAGCCGACGGGACGGCATCCGCGGAGGCAGCGCTACGCTGCCTGTATCCGGAGGACAACGGTCAGGTAGTCAACTTCAGCAGCCATGCTGGGCTGACTGCCGCCTATATCGAACTGAAGGCCCTGCGGCAGTCGATGGCCGACAAGGAAAAGCGCGAGGCCGAGCTCAAGCAGATGCTGCAGCAGGCCATGGGCGACGCCAGTCGCGCGGAGTTCTCCAGCGGCTACGTCAGTTGGCGCAAGGCCAAGGACAACATCGGTTTCGATGTCGCGCAACTGCTCAAGGACAAGCCGTACCTGCAGGCCAAGTATCCGTTGCTGAAGCCCGGTGCGCGGCGCTTCCTGGTCGGCTGATTTCCTCCTCCATCACCCCTTCCCCCTTGGCCAGTCCATGCAGTTCGCGCTGCGTGGCTGGCCTTTTTCATTTCCAGGAGCACCACCATGTTGAAAGGTCTCGCACTCATCCCTCCCGCACTCGGTCGCATCTCCATTGGCAAGGTCGTCGAGAAAAACGGTAAGCGTCTTCCGGAGAAGGATGACCAGTTCACCATCACGTCCCAAGTGCAGGGCCGGGATGGCTGGCTGTTGCACCCGCTCAACGATGAACTGCGTCAGGGCAAGGACGACAAGCTGCGTAGCATCCCGGTACGTCTGCTGTTCAACGAACCGGAATTGAACTTTCGCGCCGACTACACCCTGTTCGACCGGCAGTCGGGACGGCCACTGTGCGTCGGTAATGGCGAAACCTGCAAGCGCGTCACTCAGGACGGTATGCAATCGCTGCCCTGCCCTTCGCCGGATGCCTGCCCGCTGGCCAAGGGTAATGCCTGCAGGCCCTATGGCCGGCTGAACGTGGTCATTGGCGAGGAGGATCCGCTGGGCACCTTCGTGTTCCGCACCACCGGCTTCAACAGCATCCGCACCCTGGCAGCCCGGCTACATTACTTCCAGGCCATTTCCGGCAATCGCTTGGCCTGCCTGCCGCTGGAGCTGCGCCTACGCGGCAAGTCGACGCGCCAGAGCCACGGCACCCCGATCTTCTACGTCGACCTCACGGTACGCAACGGCATGGGCATGGCTGAAGCTCTGCAGCAGGCGGGCGAGCTCGCGGCGCAACGGCAAACCGCCGGCTTCGATCAAGGGGCGCTGGATGAGGCAGCCCGCCGGGGCTTCGGCAATGGCGCCTTTGAGGACAGCGAAGAAGACAGTCACGCCGTGATCGAGGAGTTCTTCACCGCCCCAGAGCCAGCCAGCTCGACCGCCCCCGTTGATTCACAGGCGGCGCCCAAATTCCTCGCAGACAAACTGGAAGCCCTCGCCTCACAGCCCCACTGAATCCCACCTGCCTGCGCTGCCGTCATCGGCCAGGCAGGTTTTCTTGGAGACTCACTATGCTTCTACTTCGATTTCTACTCCACCTGCTCATCTTCATCGGCGCGCTCGCGGCCGCTGCTACGGTGGTGCTGAGCATCTTGCTCATGCTGCGCTTCCCGCCGCTGCTGCTCGCCGTGGTCCTGGCCTGCTGGATGCTGAATCGCCTGCTCAGATTGCTCTGCCCACGCCCGGGCAATCCCTGCTGAAAACCCCCAGCGACAACCGCCAACCAGTCATCACCAGCGGCTGTGCATTCGGCCGTTATTACCACGAGGAACCATGATCAGATGCTTAATCTGCGAGTCCAAGGCCATTCTGACGCGGGACGTTGCCAAGGGCATCGCCCTGCTGGTCAGCCTGGCCGACAGTGCATTGCAGGGGGCTCAGGAGGCGGACACAGATACCCCAACCCTGGGGTCGCCAAATATCACTTCGGAGGGTTCAGGTATTTGTGCCTGCGCTGTGGATCGCTGTTCGATGAGCCGGGTACAGAGGAGGCGTCCGAGCCCGCCATGTAGTCGCCATGATTCAGCGCTCAGTCCTGGCCGAGCCGGGCAACCAGGCGCTCCACCATGTCCATGACAAGCTCACGGTCTGCCGCTGTCAGCCGGGAAAGAAGGTCATGGAGCCTGCGGGCCTGGTCCTCCGGGCGGGAGCTCCCTCGGTCAGCAGGTCGGCTGTTTCGCAGTTGAAGATAGTTGCCAGCTCGACCAGACGCTCATGATGATTCTTGGGAGGACCGACCTTAACAATCGCTTAGCTTGCAATCAATGAGCCTGGCGTACAGGTGTGTTTCAGCCATGCGGCTGGACAAACGCAACGCGCCATGCTGAAGCCCGGCTTCAGCATGGCGCGGGTCACACCCGGGCGGTCAACGTTTGCCAATGCTAGCCAGGTAATCCAGGCAGCTGTCGACGGTTTCCACGTCGGCGAACTTGGCATCAATGTCAAACAGGTTCCAGGCCACCGCGCCCGGTACCCGGTCGCCGATGCACTCTTTCACGGCGATGGTGCGGAAGCCTTCGGCCAGGCCGTCGCACAGGGTGGTACGCACGCAAGCCGAGGCCGTCACGCCGGTCACCAGGATGGTGTCGACCCCTGCCGAGCGCAGGTACCCGGCCAGCGAGGTGCCGCTGAACGAACTGGCGCGCTTCTTCACCAGCACGAACTCGCCATCGACTGGCGCGATGCGCGAGTCGATCGCCCAGAGGTTCTCATCGGCCTGGTTGACCACGTCCACCGGGATCTTGTTGTGCCACTGGCCCATGTCGGTGTTGGGGTCATGGCGGTCGGTGTTCTGGTAGCAGGTGGTGACGTGGACGATCGGGAAGTGGTTGGCACGGAACACCTTCATCAGGCGCTGCACGCCGGGGATGATTTCGTCGTCGATCTTTTCGCAGGTGAACGGGTTGCCTGGGCGGGTCCAGGCGTTGGCCAGGTCGACGTTGATCAGCGCCGGGCGCTTGCCGAAGCCGATACGGCGCTGGAAGCCACGCTCCTTGTAGAGCTTGGTCGATTCTTCGAAGGCGCGTTCGAGCATGGTCATCAGGTCTTGCGACATAGTGAATCTCCCCAGTGGGTCGTTGTGAGCGGTTCGGCAAGGAAGGTTTGCCTTGACCTGGAACTCACGATAATCTCGGCCACTGATGACATCCAATTCATTGTTGGCGAGCATTGATACCAAAATGAGCATTAATATCCGCTTTGATCTCAAGCAGATAAAAGCCTTCGTCCGCGTCGCGCAACTGCTGCATTTCAAGCGCGCCGCCGATGCCCTGTTCATCACCCAGCCGGCTTTGAGCCGCCTGATCAAGGCGCTGGAAAGCGAGCTGGGGGCGGAGTTGTTCATGCGCACCACGCGCCATGTGGCGCTGACCGAGGCCGGTCGGCTGTTCTTGCAGGAATGCCAGCAGGTGTTCCGCCATATCGAACGCGGTATCGACCTGGCGCGTAGCGCCGCGGCGGGGGACATCGGCCACCTGACCGTGGCCTACAACGACTTCGCCATCAACGGCGCGCTGCCGGGCATTCTCGAGCGCTTCAAGGACCTGCACCCGGATGTGACCGTGGAGTTGCTGTACATGCCCTCTCACGAGCAGTACAAGGCGATCCGCGATTGCCTGATCGACGTGGGGTTCCTGCTGGGGCCAATGACCGAGCCGGACATCGCCTCATTGCCGGTGAACCAGGAACGCATGGTGGCAATTCTGCCGTCACGGCACCCGCTGGCCGGACAGGCCACTTTGCGCATCGAACAGTTGCGCGACGAGCGCTTCATCTTCGGTGCGCCCAGTGGCTGGAGCCTGTTCCGCGACCAGGCGTTTCAGCTGTGCCAGCGCGCCGGTTTCAGCCCGAACATTCACCAGGAGGCCACCACCAGCATCGGTATCCTCGGGCTGGTGGCGGCCAACATGGGGGTGTCGCTGTATTCGGAATGCGCCTACCGGATCCAGCGCGAAGGCGTGGTCATCGTGCCGCTGCAGGACGAGCATGCCCAGGTGCAGACCATCGCCGCGTGGAACGAGGAATACCAGAGCCCTACCGCCGCGCGTTTCAAAGCCCTACTAGGGCACCGAGCTGCGGAGCTTCACGCCTGATCTGATGGCGTAAGGCCGAAGCGATCGGTACTGGCATCGTAGCGCCAGTCGTGGCCGACACTGCTGGCCAGCCACTGCGCGCCATTGCCGGTGAGCTCTTGCTGGGGATAGCGCCGAACGATCCAGAACTTCATCAGCATGGCATGGATCACCAAACCGCTGACGAAACCGACTACAAATGCCCAGTCACCGGAACAGTACGCCAACACGCTGGCCGCAGCCCACGCTAACAAGCCGGCAGGGTTGAAACCGCGCCAATAGTGGAATTGCCCTTGCAGCTCATACAACTGCGGCACGTTCAACCGGCGTCGCCGAATCAGGTAATAGTCAGCCACCATGATCCCGCCAATTGCCGAGAGGAACGATCCATACGAAAACAGGAAGGCGAACAGGTTATCGAGGATGGCCCACGGCATCGAAAGTGTACCGATGACTCCCGCGATCATCACTGCAGTCGGGTATCTGACTCGTGGTGCTCCAGCATTGACGAAGGTCAGCGCCGCCGGGATCAGGTTGGCTGCAGTATTGGTCGACCACTGTGCCAGCACCACCAGGACCATCAGCACGACCAGGCTCAGCCCGGTGCTCTGGGCCTGGATGACATTGATTGGATTCCAGTCTCCGGCGGCGACGAAAGATGCCGCGCCAATGACCGCGATCCAGGTCTGAGTCAGCGGTAATGCGACCAGTTGAGCAAGAAAGATATGCCGGTTACGAGACAGGAACCCCCGAGCATTGACTGGTGTCCGCACGTAACGGGTGATATTGGGAATGTCGATGGCCAAGGTCGACCAGAAAGCCACGTTAGCCAGGAACAGGGTAATGATGGTCAGCTGCTTGTCGCCGACGAACGTCCAGATATTGACCCCTTTGGTGACTGCCAGCACATCGAGGGTCAGGTACATCCAAACCGAGATGGCAATGATCGCCGGCGCTGCTATGGACGAGAGAAACTCTACCGCCTTGATACCCAGCGCGGTATTGATGATTTGCACCACTGCGAAGATCACATACCACAAGGCCCAGTTGTCGAACCCGGTCAAGTACTCGACGATACCGCTCAGGGCCAGGGCGCCGAGGTAGGTCTGGATACCGAACCAGATCGCCGCGACCAGGCCGCGAAACAATGACGGAATGTGTGTGCCATGCACGCCGAACGGCGCTCGCAAATACACCGCGAAAGACAAACCATGTTCGGTACCGATGTCCGCGGTCAGGGTCATCAGTAGCGCCAGGACGATGTTGGCCAGCAGAATGATCGCTACGACCTGTGGCAGCGGCAGGCCGGCAACACCCGTAGCACCCAGCTGGAAGGTGGCGATCATGAACGCGATACCGATCCAGATCCAGGTGAAACCCAGGGTACCGATCGAGCGATGTCGTCGTTGTACCGGAAGAATCGACGGTTCCAACAGGTTGTGACGGGAGACGGCCGGAGTCGGTGAGACAGAAGTCAATTCGGGGCTGTTCATCGAAGCACCTGTGCATGAATGGAAGGCGCAACCTACCTGCCATGGCGATGGCCGCAGGCTCTTGGGGAAAGGAACGAACGTGGGCAACGGCCTTTGCTGGCGAATAGCAACCCAGCAAAGGCTGCGGCGGGCAGACCTGTGGTCAGCCCTGCAGTTGCTGGCGCCGGGCGCGGGTGGCCTCGATGTCCAGGCGCACCTGCTCGTCGAGCACCACTCCGTACACCTCAAAGGCCTGTTCGAGGCTGCAGAAGTCATCCAGCACGTCTTCGCGCACCTGCTCGGCACTGCGTTCTAGCGGGTTGCCATAGCCACCGCCACAGGGCGAGTAGTAGGCCATCACATCCCCCGCCTTGGACGCGTACCCGGAGAACTTCGACGGCATCGACACCACCTGCCCGGGGCTGGCGACATTGTAGATCTCGGTCTTGCCTACCACCCCGTCGCAGCCACCGAACACCCCCCAGGGCACATCGAAATGCCGTTCGCTTTCGTGGGTGATGAAGCCCGCCGTGAGCACCCGCTGGGCCTTTACCACACCGATGCCACCGCGGTACTTGCCAGCGCCTGGCTGCACATCGTCACGCAGCTCGTAGCGGTCGCAGATCATCGGCAGGTGCATCCCCAGGTCTTCGATGGGGTTGTTGCGGGTGTTGGCCATCAGGTTGTCGATGGCATCGGGCCCGTCGGATTTCGGCCGCCCGCCGTATGCCCCTTCGTTGACTTCGAGGAATACCCAATAGTCGCCATCGGCCTTCACCCCGGAATAGGCAGCGAAGGAGATCGACGCCGAGCTGCCGGCGATCACCCGCTCCGGCAGCACCGGGGCCAGGGCCTTGATGATGAGATCGATCATCCGGTTGCACTGGGTGAAGCGCGCCTCGGCAGCGGCTGGGAACACTGGGTTGAAAATCGTGCCCAGCGGCGCCACGACGCTGATCGGGCGGAACGACCCCTCGTTGGACGGCACCGGGCTGGGCAGCGTGGCAGCGTCGAGCAGCAGCTTGCGGAAGGCGGCGTAGGCGGCCACCTTGCACGAACCTTCGAACGGCACGTTATAGGCGGTTTCGGTTTGCAACGCCGAACCGGTCAGGTCCACCTCCAGGGCATCACCGCTCACTTTTACCGTGACCACCACCGGCAGGCGCCGCTCGCGGTTGCGGCCGTCGTCGTCGAGGAAGCCTTCGGCGCGGTAGTCGCCATCGGGAATCTGCGCGATCTGCTGGCGCATGATGGTTTCGGCGTAGTCGATCAACTGGTTGATCGCGGTAAAGCTGAAGTCCTTGCCGTAGCGGGTCAGTAGTTCCTTGAAGCGCCGGGCGCCCAGCTGCGCCGAGGCCACCTGGGCTTCGATGTCGCGAATCAGCTGGTCGGATGCACGGCTGTTGTAACGGAACATCTGCACCAGCGCTTCGTTGCGCACACCGCGCTCATAGAGCTTGAGCCCGGCCATCAGCATGCCTTCGGCGTACACGTCGCCTACGTCGATGATCAACCCCGGCGTAGCTGCGCCGATGTCGATGTGGTGCGCGGTGTTGCCGGAAAAGCCCACCAGCTCGCCTTCATGGAAAATCGGCACGATCACCGCCAGGTCCGGGCTGTGGCTGGAGCCGTGATAGGGATGGTTGTGCACCACCACATCGCCCTCGTGCCAGGCGCCACCTTGCAGGGTGGCCTCGATGCCGCGCAGGTAGGCCGGGATCGAGCCGATGTGCATCGGCGTGGATTCGGACTCGCAGATGGTCTGGTAGCGGGTGTCGAACAGCCCGGCGCCCATGTCCTGGGACTCGCGGATGATCGATGAGAACGACATGCGGTACAGCACGTGGCCCATCTCTTCGGCGATGGTCTTCAAGGCGCCGCTGATGACTTGCAGGGTGATCGGATCGACCGGTTGCGTATTCATGGCTGTGTCCTCTGGCGTTACTGGCGGGAGATGATCAGGTTGCCGTGGGCGCTCACCCTGGCCACCCAACCCGGCGGCACCAGCGAGGTGGAGTCGTGCTGCATGAGCATGGCCGGGCCTTCGATGTACTGGCCGGCGTGCAGCTTGCTGCGGTCATAGCGTGGCGTGGGCAGGCACTGGCCATCGTCGAACCAGGTGTCGCGCTCGTAAAGGAAGGCCTGGCCGGTGTCGCTGTCGACCGCCGCCGGCAGCGGCTGCCAGGCCAGCTTCTCGGACTGGGAATGGCCGATGACACGCAGGCTGACGACTTCCACCGGGGCATCGGCGTAGCAATAGCCGTAGTCCTGCTCATGCACTTGGTGGAAATGCGCCATGACCTGGGCAATGGCCTGGTGGTCCACCCTGCCGCCAGGGATCAGGGCACGCAACTCGAAGCCCTGACCGTCGTAGCGGCATTCGGCGATGCGGGTCAGCTGCATGCAGGCATCGTCCACGCCATCGTTGCGCAGTTGTTGCCGAACATTGGCTTCCAGTTCCTGCAAGGCGCTTTCGAGCCGATTCAATTGCGTGTCGTCGATGGTATTCAGGGTGCACAGCAACGAGCGCAGGGCCTCGTACTGCAGGTCGGTGGTCAGCAGGCCTGCGGCAGCGGTGATGCCCGGCGCTGGCGGGATGAGCACCGACTTGGCATTGACCTCATCGGCCAGCGCCGGACCATGCACCGGCCCTGCCCCGCCGAACGGCATCAGCACGAAATCGCGGGGGTCGATACCACGGGCCACCGAGTTGGAACGAATGGCCAGGGCCATGTTGTTGTTGACCACCCGCAGGATGCCCAGGGCCGCCCGGTGCACGCTAAGGCCCAACGGCTTGGCGATCTTCGCCTCGATGGCCTGGAACGACAGCGCCGGGTCGATCTTCAGGTCGCCGCCCAGCATCTGGTCCGGGTCCAGACGGCCCAACACGATGTTGGCGTCGGTCACGGTGGGCTCCTCGCCACCGCGGCCGTAACAGGCCGGGCCGGGGTTGGAACCGGCCGAGCGTGGGCCGACCTGGAAGCCACCGGCCGGGTCGATGAAGGCCACCGATCCGCCACCGGCACCGATGGTGATCAGGTCGATCATCGGCACCAGCACCGGGTGCCCGGACACGTAGGAGTCGCGCGGGTTCATCACCTTGATCTGGCCATCGACCAAGGTCGAGATGTCCGCCGAGGTACCACCAATGTCGACGGTGATGATGTTGCGCTCACCGTCGAGCCCAGCGAAGTAATGCCCGCCCATCACGCCACCGGCGGGGCCGGACATGAGGATGTTCACCGGCCGCTCGCAGCAGCTTTCAACGGTGGCCACACCGCCGTTGGACTGCATGATGCGCAGGTCGGCCTGGATGCCGTTTTCACGCAGCTGGCTGGCCAGGTGGGTCAGGTAGTGGGCGGTGCGCGGTCCGACGTAGGCGTTCATGGCCGTGGTGGAAAAGCGCTCGTACTCGCGCATCACGTCCACCACATCGGTGGAGCAGCAGACGAACGCCTCGGGCATCACCTTCTGCACGATGGCCTTGGCGCGCAGCTCATGGGAGCGGTCGAGGAAGGCGTACATGAAGCCGATGATTACGGCCTGCACGCCACGGGCCTTGAGCAACTGCGCGGCCTCGCGGACTTCCTGCTCGTCCAGCGGCGTCTCGACCTGGCCATGGGGCGGTAGGATGCGCTCGTTGATGGCGATGCGGTTACGCCGACGCACCAGCGGTGTGCTCTGCCATGGCACATCGAACTGCAGCGAGAAGTTGTAGGGCCGTTTGTGCCGGCCAATGTGCAGAATGTCGCGGAAGCCCCTGGTGGTGAGCATGCCCACCTCGGCGCCATTGTGTTCGATGGAAATGTTGGTCGCCACCGTAGTGCCATGGACGATCAGGTCCACTTCTTCGGCGCCGATTCCGGCCTTGGCACACAGCTCGAGAATCCCGCGCATCACAGCGATGGACTGGTCTTCGAGGGTGGTGGGGACCTTGTGGGAAAAGATCCGCCGGCCGATGGAGTCGCGCTCCGTGGTTTCCAGGATCAGGTCTGTGTTGGTACCGCCGACATCTACGCCTATACGGGCCATTCTGCGTCACTCCTGGTGATCGCGAATGCACTCGGCAACTGCGCCGCCGAGCCGATTCGCACGTGGGTCTTATGGTTGTTGTTGAGGTGCGGGGGCCCCAAGCGGGGCCTGTTTTTTTTATGCCAAGGGGTTGGCGGGTTGATCGGCGGCGTGGCTCAAGGGGCGCCCCGCCGTCTCCGGCAACGACAGCCCGCCCGCCAGGGCGAACAGGGCGATACCGGCCAGGTAATAGGCCGGCGACAGCGGGTCACCGCTGCGCTCGATCAGCCAGGTGGCGATCAGCGGCGCGGTACCGCCGAACAGCGTGTAGGCCATGTTGTAGGTGATGGCCGAGGCGGTGTAGCGACTGCGGGTGGGGAACACTTCCGACAACAGCACGGCCGTGACCACACCGCACAGCACCGCGCCGATGGCCAACAGGAATGCCCCCGCCAATGCTGGGTAGAACAACCCGGAGCGCGCCAGCAGAAACGCCGGGTAAATGGTCAGCACCAGCCAGGCGGCAGCCGTGACCATGGTCGGGCGCCGGCCAACGCGGTCGGAAAAGCGTCCGGCAAAGGGGCAGCAGGCTGCGGCGAACAGCAAGGTCAGCAAAGAGATCAACAGCGCTGTGGGCTGCGGCTGGCCGCCTTGCAGTTGCAGGTAGGTCACGAAGTAGGTGGTGCACATGTAGAACGACAGCGCGGTCAGCGAGATGAACGCCGCCAGGCAGCACATCGCCCCGCCCTGCTCGCGCAATGTCTGGCCCAGCGGTGCATGCACGGCACGCTCGGCGCTAGCCAGCGCCTTGAACGCCGGCGTCTCGTCCAGGCGCCAGCGCAGGTACAGGCCCACCAGCCCGAGGGGCGCGGCGATCAGAAAGGGCAGGCGCCAACCGAAGGTTGCCATCTGCTCGGCTGTCAGCCAGCGGTTCAGGGCATAGGTGACGATGGCGGCGGCCGCGAACGAGGCGAAGGTCGACACCAGCGCGGCACTGCCATAGCGGGCGCGCTGCCCGGCCGGGGCGTGCTCGATGAGGTAAATGCAGGCACCGGCGTATTCGCCACCGGCGGAAAAACCCTGCACACAGCGGATCAGCGTCAACAGCAACGGGGCGGCCAGGCCGATGCTGGCATAGGTCGGCAGCAGCCCGATCAGGGTGGTGGCTGCGGCCATCAGCAGGATCGTGATCGACAACACCCGGCGCCGCCCGAAATGGTCCCCCAGCATGCCGAACACCAGCCCGCCGAGCGGGCGGAAAGCAAAGGCAACGGCGAACACGGCAAAGGTCTTGAGCAGCGCCGTGGTGCTGTCACCCGAGGGGAAGAACAACTGGGCGATGGTGGTCGCCAGAAAACCATACAGGGCAAAGTCGAACCACTCGACGAAGTTGCCGATGGACGCGGCCCAGACCACGCGTTTCAATTGCTCCGGCGCGACCGGCTGCTGCGACGTACCCGACATATCCACCTCACTGTCTGTTGGAGAACAAGCGATTGGCAGTTCGAAACCTTCACGCAGCGAGTGGGCTGCAGGCGCAGCCCTCAAGCTCAGTCCGGGCGGGCCTCTGGTGGGCCGTCACCGTCAATGTGCGCCCTGCGCCTCCAGCCCCCGACGGCTGAACACCAGCGAGGCATTGGCCCCGCCGAAACCGAAGCTGTTGGACATCACGCAATTCACCTGCTGCCCTTCGCGCACGCTGCGTACCAAGGGCAGCCCCTCGACCTGCGGGTCGAGCTGTTCGATGTTGTGCGAAGCCGCCATGAAACCGTGGCGCATCATCAGCAACGCATAGATCGCCTCGTGCACCCCGGCCGCCCCCAGCGCGTGCCCGCTCAGCGACTTGGTCGAGCTGAACGGCGGCAGTTCACCGTCGAAGGCAGCCAGTGCCGCCTGCAGTTCCACCAGGTCGCCGGCCTGGGTGCTGGTGCCATGGGTATTGAGGTAATCCACCGGTTCGGCGCAACTGGCCAGGGCCATCTGCATGGCGCGCAGTGCGCCGTCGCCGCTGGGGGAAACCATGTCCTGGCCATCGGAGGCAGTGCCATAGCCGATCACTTCGGCGAGGATGGTCGCCCCGCGCGCCTGGGCATGCTCCAGCGCCTCCAGCACCAGCACCCCTGCCCCGCCGCTGATAACGAAGCCATCACGGGCCACGTCATAAGGGCGGCTGGCAGTGGCCGGCCGGTCGTTGTAGCCGGTGGAAAACGCGCCCATGGCGTCGAACATGCAGCTCTGGCTGAAGTGCTCGGCTTCGGCACCGCCAGCAAACACCACATCCTGTTTGCCGAACTGGATCTGCTCGAAGGCGTGGCCGATGCAATGGGCGCTGGTGGCGCAGGCCGAGGCGATGGAATAGTTGAGGCCCTTGATGCCGAAGAAACTGGCCAGGCACGCTGAGACCGTACTGGTCATGGTACGGGGTACACGGTACGGCCCCACCTTGCGTACGCCCTGGCTGTGCAGCAGCTGGTTGGCCTCGACGATGTCTTCGCTGGAGCCGCCACCCGAGCCCATCACGCAGCCGGTGCGGGTGTCGGCCACCTGCTCGGGCGTCAGCCGTGCATCGGCGATGGCATCGGCCATGGCCAGGTAGCCATAGGCTGCGGCATCGCCCATGAAGCGCCGGTGGCGCCGGTCGATGCGCTGAAAGTCGACCTCCAGCCGGCCGCTGACATGGCTGCGCAGCCCCGCTTGCGCATAGGCCAGGTTGAAGGCGATTCCCGAGCGCCCCTGGCGCAATGCCTGGAGGACCTGCGCAGGGCTGTTGCCCAGACATGAGACGATGCCCATGCCGGTCACGACCACGCGGCGTAGCCCGATTGTCTGCTTCGATAACATGCACTGACTCCACAGGTTCAGAACTGTCCGGGCAACCTGGCTGGGTTGCCATGGACTCGAGTCTAAGGGGCGGCTTTGATTCTGATAATTCGTATTTCGTTAGCCATTGATACCGAATTTGGCATCAGTAATTATCCTGCGCCCATGGCAAAGCACCCCGCCCGGCCAAAGCCGGCGGGGCATGATGAATGCCGTTGCTAGAGGGTGGCGTCAGGCAAAGCGTTCGACCTGCGCCGACGTGCGGCGCATCAACACTTTGCCGTTGCGCACCGAAATTAGTGCGTGGCCCTGGCTGCGGACCATCTCGTAATCATCCGGCGCCGACAGCAGCAGCAAGTTGGCCGGCCGCCCGACCTCGATGCCATAACGCTCCCCAAGGTTGAGGGTGCGGGCACTGTTGTCGGTGATCAGATCCAGGCTGCGTTGCAGGTCTTCGTAGCCGAGCATGTGGCAGATGTGCAGCCCGGCTTCGAGAATGCGCAGGATGTTGCCGTTGCCCAGCGGGTACCACGGGTCGACGATGGAGTCCTGGCCGAAGCACACGTTCATCCCGGCGCGGTCGATCTCGGCCACGCGGGTCAGCCCGCGGCGCTTGGGGTAAGTGTCGAAGCGCCCTTGCAGGTGAATGCTCTCGGTCGGGCACGAGATGAAGTTGATGCCCGACATTTTCAGCAGGCGGAACAGCTTGTAGCAGTAAGCGTTGTCATAAGAGCCCATGGCCGTGGTGTGGCTCGCCGTGACCCGAGCGCCCATGCCACGTACCCGGGCCTCTTCGGCCAGCACCTCGAGGAAGCGCGACTGTGGGTCGTCGGTTTCGTCACAGTGCACGTCCACCAGGCAACCGGTGCGCTCAGCCAGCTCCATCAGGAACTTCACCGACGACACACCCTGATCGCGAGTGTTCTCGAAATGCGGAATGCCACCGACCACATCGGCGCCCATGGCCACCGCTTCGGTCATCAGGGCCCGGCCATTGGCGAACGACTCGATGCCCTCCTGGGGGAAGGCGACGATTTGCAGGTCAACCAGGTGGCGTACTTCCTCGCGCACCTCGACCATGGCCTTGAGCGCGGTGAGCTTGGGGTCGGTCACATCCACATGGGTTCGCACGTGCTGAATGCCATGGTCCACCAGCATGTCGATGGTCTTCTTCGAGCGCTGCTTGATGTCGTCGTGGGTGGTGATTTCCTTGCGCTCGGCCCAGCGTTCGATGCCTTCGAACAAGGTGCCGCTCATGTTCCACTTCGGCTCGCCGGCGGTGAGGGTGGCGTCCAGGTGAATGTGCGGCTCGACGAAGGGCGCCACCACCAGGTTCTGTTGGGCGTCCAGGTCGTCGGGGTTGGCCAGCACCGCCACATCGGCCTGGGGCTCGATGGCGGCGATACGGTCGCCGTTCAGTTCGATACGAAACAGGCCCGACTTGCCACGCAGACGGGCGTTGATGATGTTCATGCTGTTACTCCTTGCATTGGGCTTCGCTCATGCGCCATACCAGCATGGCGACCGAAGCGTTCATACGAAATAGCGGGTCGTCGAGTGACTGCCCACTCAGTTGTTCGATACGTTGAATACGTTGGTTGATGGTGTTGCGGTGCAGGCCCAGACGCTGGGCGGCCTTCAGGCCATTGCCGTTTTCCTTGAGCAGGGCGTCGAGGGTATGCACCAGCACATGGGGGTGCTTGCGGCCGGGCGCGATCAGTGGGCCAAGGGTTTCGGCGACGAAGTCGTCGATCAGCGAGCGATCGACGATGCCTTGCAGCAGGCGCAGCACGCCCAACTCGCTGAAGTCGCAGAAACCGTTGGCCGGGCGCAGGTTCTGCGCCACTTCCAAGGCCTGGCGCGCTTCATTGAGCGCCTGGCGGTAGTGGGCGCAATCCTCGGCCAGGCGCGACAGGCCCATGAACAGGCCCAGTTCACCGACCACGCCCGCCAACTGCCGGTGCAGCGCGGCCAGGGTGGCGTGCAGGCCGTGGGCATCGGCCAGTAACAACACGAACAGGTCACCCGGCAATTGCGCGGTCACAGTCCCCGGCCTGCCACGACACCAGGCCTCAAGCTGATCTTCCAGCGCCTGGCGAATGCCCTGCCACACGCGCTCGCCCTGGGCCAGCCCATGGCGCTCGAACAATCCATCGACGCCAGACAGCCGCAGTGTCACCAGGCGCCGTGGCTCGTCCAGCGCCAGCTCAAGGTGCGCGGCCCGCTGCCGAGCGATGGCCAGGCTCGGGTAGTCGCCGGTCAGCAACTGGCCGAGGATGTCATTGCGCGAGCGCCGCACCTGGGTCATCTGCACCAGGGCCGTACCGATCAGGTGAGTGACGACCACCATTTTCAGCGCATACGGCTGCTCGATCAGCGGCAGCCCCAGTTGCTCGGCGCGCTCGATCACTACAGGCGGAATGCCGTGGATGAACGTGCCGCCGGTGAGGATCACCATGCCGGCAATGCCCACGGCGTCGCCATCTTCCACCAGGCTCAGCAGGTTGGCCTCGCCGCGTGGGTGGTTGATGCCGGTGACGAACACCAGCTCGCCGCCCATCACCCACTCGGCAATGCCTTCGTTCTCGGCCACATACGGCCAGCGCACCCGCCGCTGCAGGTTGCGCGCGCCGGCCCGGACGGTCATGTCCTGCAGGCCGGGCAGGTGCAGGATTTCGTCCAGCGCCAGGCTCACGGTTCGACACCCGCCTGGCCCAGCGCCCGGCGCCGGCCGCTCAGTTCAAGCATGACGATGTAGCACAGGGCCGAGGCGCCAATGCCCACCAGCGGCGCGACCCACGGCGAGGCGTAGGCCAGCACCGCACCCAGCGCATAGGACCCGAGGCCCAAGAAGTTGTAGCGCGGCAGCTGCACCGAGGCCAGCGCCGGGTACTTGCCGCGGTGGCGGTACCAGAAGTCGGCCATGATCACCCCACCCACTGGCGGAATGATCGAGCCCAGCAGCACCAGGAACGGGATCAGCATTTCATACATCCCGCCAATCGCCAGCACGATGCCCACCGCTGCCGCGACCAGCGTGGCGATGCGTCGACGCTCGCTGCGCAGCAAGTGGCAGGCCGCTGCCGAAACGTTGTAGATGGTCGGTCCCTGGATGGTCCAGAGGTTCAGGCAGAGCATCACCACCGCCGCGAACGACAGGCCTTGCAGCATCATCACTTCGACGATGTCGGCCTGCTGGTAGACCATCGCGCACCAGGCCCCGGCCACCACCATCAGGCCGTTGCCGAGCAGGAAGGCGACGATGCTGGCCACCACCGCCACCCGCCCGCTGCTCGACAACCGGGTCCAGTTGGTGGCCTGGGTGGCACCGCTGGCGAAGGTGCCGAAGACCATGGTCACCGCTGCCGAGAAGGTCATGGTTTCATGCGGCACCACCGCCGCCAGGCCGGCAAAGCCCCCGGCATCGGCGGTGGCGATATACATCGAAACCAGCAGCAGCGCGAACATCAGCGGCACCGACACCCGCGACAGCAGGTCCAGGCCCTTGAAGCCGATGATCGCGGTAATGCTGAAACCCAGGCCGAACAGCACCATCAGCGGCACGGTGAAACCACCCGCCAGGCCCAGCAACTTGACCAGCACGATCGCCACGGTCGCGGTGCCCCAGGCGTACCAGCCAAGTTCGGCGAAGCCCAGGATGAAGTCGGAAAGCCGGCTGCCCGCCTCGCCGAAACAGAAGCGCCCCATCAGCACGCTGTTCAAGCCGCTGCGCGAGGCGATGAAGGCCAAGGCCGCCGCGTACAACGCCAGCAGCGTGTTGCCGATGGCGGCGACCCACAGCATGTCGACGAAGTTGAAGGCCATGCCCAGCTTGCCACCGGCGAACATGGTGCCGGTGAAGAAGGTAAAGCTGAACAACACCATGGCAATGGGCAGCAGCCCTTTGCGCGAGGATGGCGGGGCTTCGCAAAGCGGGAATTCGGTAGGTGAGCTCATGGCACGGTGCTCCGGGTTGTCGTTGCGACTAGGGGAGCAATATGCGGGCCGCTTTTGCCAAGCGCGAAAAACAGGAAATTTGCGGGCAATCGGCACAACTTTACCTGTTCACCTTGCACACTATTTTGCCGAATTGATGAATTAAACCTGTGCGTTAAGACCTGTTTTGATGCGGGCGCGCACCAACGCGGAACAGCACTGGATAGTTTCCACGCAGCCTGCCGTCGGCGGTGCGCGCCGGCCGTCATTCGCTGGCGCTGACATCCACCTCTTCCAGCTGTCATCCGGATCGAAGCGTTTCATGGCCTTGGCAATCTTGTCGCCCTGTGGCCCCAGATCCTTCTCGAACACCTGGTCGTCGTGGCTGATCATGAAGCTCATGACACCGCTATCGTTGTATTTCGCCGGCCAGGCGACCAGGGCGAAGCCGCGGCTCATCTGGTTGCCGATCAGGTAGCTGTAGGCGCCGCCCGGGGCCGACGAGCCTTGGCCATCAAGGATGCGGAAGTGGTAGCCGTACCAGGCATCGCCCACCACATCCTTGCCGAACAGCGGCCCCAGCGGGCTGATCTCGCCGCCCTCTTCGTCCTCCCAGAACAGGCCGTCATGCTTGCCGGGCGTGCTGAAGATCTGCTGGGCATATTCCAGCGCGCCGTTGCTGTTGCGGTCCTTCGAGGCGTAGTCCATCTGCGCGTCGTGATAGGCTAGGACCGACTGCAATGCAGCCAGCTCGTTACGGCCGATGCGCCGGGCGTGGATTTCGGCGCTGCCGGCCTTGCGGTCGAAGCGCCAGCCGTTGGTAGCCTTGGTCAGCCGAACCAGTTCTGCATCAGATGCACGCTCAGCTAGCTTCCCGACCGTAGCATCCAGTAGCGGCCGAATGCGGCCGACAGTACTTGCCTCAGCGCGAATCGTCTCCAATGACCGTTTCAAAGCGAGTGCAGCCACTGTCCCAGCATCTGTGTCGGACACCTTGCGCATGTCGCGACCATTTAGGCCAGGGTTCAGGTTGGTTTCGCTGAACGGGTGATCGGCCGGCAGGCTGGGCTCATCGACATGTTTGTTCGGCACCTCGCAGGGGAATGGATCGATTAGGAATCCCGGAAACCTTCCTTGCCTGCCCCTTGCGCAAGCAACGAGCTCCTACCGGTTTGAGCCGCAGATGTTGATCATTCTTGACCAGGTAACGCATGGCGCAAAGCACGTTAGCCCGCCCATTCAGGTCCCGCCTGTGGATCAGGCCAAGCCCCAGCCTGTCTTGGTATTTATCTTTTTCGAGGTTGCAGTTGTGGAAGTAGCCCTGACCACGGGTAATACGCTCCCATAGCTCACCGATCCGCTGAGCCCTGTAGATATCGGCACTCACTTCAGCACCGTTAAAGAAGAACGCTGCATGGATGTGATAGCCCCGGTCCTCGCCTTGCTCGACGCTGCAAATGTAGCCAATTTCATGGTCGAAAATTAGGTTGCGTTCACGCTCAGCTATCAGCCGATTCAGATCGTCGAATACGCGCTCCACACGCAACCTCGCCTGGACCTCTGCACGGTAATACAGATCAACCCTGATCACGCAGATCCGGGCGTAGCGATCAAACATGGCATCAACGTAGCGATCGACTTCGACCTCTTGCTGAATCGCCTGGTAGCGCTGATCGTGCTCCCTACGCTTGAATCTCTTTTGGGCAAGGAGTGTACGGATGCACTTGGTCAGCTCGTTCAGCGTCTCACTGGTGCTCAGATAGCGCGTTTCACCCTCGTTCAAGCAGGTGATGCCAAAGGGGCTGCGCTCAATCCCAATGGCCTGGCAGGCTTCCTGAAGAAGGCTCAAGTGCCAGCTGTACTGATACGCCACATCTCCGTCGAGCAGCGCGACCATCTGCACGATCCCATCGAAGTATTTTGAAAGCATGGTTTCTCTGACCTGTTCATCTCCATGCTTTGAATATGAGATTCGGCAGGCCTGGCTATCTGTACGCTGGATGGCGTTGATGAGGCGCTCAATTCGAATTGCGATATCGGACTGGGATTGGAGGGTGTTGGCGTTTTGTTTGGTCATGGCTCTGTACCTGGTGAGTGGTTTCGCATACCAGGTACGGGATGTGTATTTATTAACCGATGACCTAACCCGGAGGCAGGGTGATAGTGCCGGTGTGGTTACTAAAAACTCAGCCTATCGAGTATTGACACGGTGATAGCCTAGAACTATATAACTAGATCCCGCTCCAAGACTCAGCGATCACCCCAGGCTGGCCTGGCAATGGGGAGCAACATTAACGAGCCTGCCGAGAGATTCACCCAATCGCATCCTGGGAGAGTTAGCTGAGAGCGCTGGACTTTCCAAGCGGCATAAACGCCATGACCAGCCTTAGCCGGTCATGGCGTAGGTGATAGTTCTAGCTAGCCATACTCAGGTGGCCGGTGGGGCGCACCGCAGCCCCCTCTGCCAGGTCCCGCTCCTCGATCCTTGCCAGGATCCAGTCATGCACCTCGCTATCGACCCAGCCGACACAGCGGTCGCCCAACGAGACCGGCTTCGGGAAGGTACCTTCCGAGATGTGTTTGTAGATGGTCGATCGGGCAAGACCAGTCGAATCGATGACTTCTTTCAGGCGAATGATCCTCATGAACGGGGCTCCTCATATTCGTTCAGAGGATCTGCAGGAGCAGTAAGAAATAACCTGAAGCCCCGTCACCTACTCGGTTAGCAAGCCAAACTCATAGCGGTTCCACACATCCAGGTCAGCCTCGCTGTCGAACTCACGAAGAAACCCGCCCCGGACATCCTTGTACACAATGCAGCAGTTCTGATTCTCGGGAGCCGGATAGACGATCAGAGAAACGACCTCCAAGGCATCATCGCGCCCTTCTGGCTTTGGCACAGGTATCAGCCTAATCACCTGGGGTTGGTACCCCGACCATGCCTTGCCATTGAACTTCTGCTTCAAATGCTCGGCCCACTCAAACGCCACCTCAAAAAAGTGATCGAGCACTCCAGGCCAGTAGTAGCCAGCCTCGTCCTGCCCCGGCTTACCGACCTTCAGTTGATCTAACTCTCGACCAATCATGCCCTCCAGAGAAGCAGGAATTTCGCCGTACCTTTCGCCTGGCCTTCCCCATGTCAGGGACAGCAGATGCGACGTATACCAGGCCAGCTTGTGATAGAGGACATCCAGCGCAGCAGGTCCCAAAGCGAGAAGAGCTCTTGCTACATCAGGCTGCGTAAGCCCGCTGGTCAACCGTTCATAACGGGACTGCTTAGCTTCCGCGTAAACCAGCACTGCGCAATGAGGGCGCCGCGCCCTCATCTGCGTGTGGTCAAGGTTCAGGTAGTAGGTACTGGGAACCTTGGCTCCAACGAAGAAACCATTGGATACACCCGGCACATGAACACGTATGAAGCCCAGGCTGACTAGTCGCCTCACCTGATGTTTGAGCGCAATCGGATTCAGGCCCGTCATTGCACGAAGCTTCGCCTCCCCCACCCCGGCCACAACCCCGCACTGATCGGCAAAGGTTAAAAGGGCAGCCAAAAGCACTCTCGTGGCTGTCCCCAGGCGTCCACAAGCCCCAGGTGCTGCCGGCCGCCCGTCCTTGCATACCTGTTTGCGCGCAACCTTCTCGCTCCCGGTATCTGTTTCAGGCCGAGGTCCCTCGGCATAAATCTCCGGCTCATTAAAGAGACGCAGGACCAGGTCCCGATGAGTAAGCGAACTACCTCTTGGCTGGGCAAGCAGATCGAGGAGGTATTGCGACGCCTCATATTCCTGCCCCGGACGACCCACCTTGTCAGCCTGTTTTTTGGCCACTAACAGCCCAGCTTCGGCTAACTCCCGCACTGCGTCTCTGACCAATCTATCCGTCAAGCAGAGGAGTCTCGCAACTGGTTTGACCTTGAACGAGGCGGTCAAGAGTGCCTGCTCTCGGCATATCAGGGCTTGCAGGAAAAACCTAGACTCTGCACCAACCTCTAGGTCTTCATAAAAAGCCAGAAGATTAGCCATTTCACCTACCGAAAAACTGGAAATTTAGATCACGTTTTATACCCTATAAAATCAGCTTATCAATATCATGTAACGTATCTGTTAACTACGTCGATAACATGACCGCTAACATTTACAAAAATTCTGATCAACAGACCTACCATCAGGTCATGTAACACCGTCCAGTAGTGAGGCGACTGATCGCACCCTGAATATGGCGACGGAGAAGGAAACTCGAAAATGAGCGAGACCGAAGCAGCACCAGGCTGGCTGAACGAGAAGGACAGAGGAGAGTGGCAATGGGCAGCAAGTTACCTATCGAGCCGGTGCTCTCCGTCGCTGCAAGGCAAGATCAGCTTCCTTGCCGACAGTGGTTTCAGCCATCTGGTCAGATCGATCCATGCCCTCGAATCCGAGGCTGAAGGTGTAAAGCTCATCGAGCGATTGAGAAACGCCATCAGACAAAGGCGGTATCGATTAGCCAAAGGCGGCAGAAAGACTTGCTCCTTCACGCTCCCACTCGAAACCAAGACCACACTCAAAAGCCTCGCCAAAGGGCACAAAACAACCGAAACAGCGCTGATTCAGCGCTTGATCGAAGTCGCCGCCCAGGCAGCCGCAGAACAGAAAGAGGTGATGCGTCGCGACGCTCAAATGGCCAAAGTCACACGCAATGCGCGCAAGCTTACGCAGGAGCTGGACAAAGTTCGGATTGATGAGACCAGAAAGCAGCTGCACCACTGCATGAAGCAGCTCGCGCGGTGGGAAACCTTTCTAAAAGAAGAACTGCCCGAGCTATCCTACGAAGACGAAGCAGCCGCAACAGCTCTTGCAGAACGCCGAATGCGTGTAGTCCAAGAGGCCATCGATGCCTCCGTCGCCAAGCATGAGATGCTGAGCCCGAGGTCAGTCTGAGCAAATTTCGAGCCTGCCACCTAAATCCCAAGCCATGGATCTTCTCAGCGCCCCGACATCCTGAGTTCAAATCCAGCCGCCCGGTATTCCAAATGGTATTCCAGACAAATATCAAACCGAACTTTTCTCATATTTTTCATTAAGATAGGCTATCGTTTCAGATTACCCCGGCCCACCAAATACCAAAAATGAAGACGCCCCCGTGGGTAATCCCAATCAGTCAAGCCTCACTGGCAGCCATTGGGCTGCTTCGCAGCCCATCGCCGGCAAG
>NZ_AEWE02000107.1:12808-13146 GCF_000190455.2 Pseudomonas sp. TJI-51 | reverse complement strand
ACCGCGCAAAGCTTGAGGTCCGAACTGCCCCTGTGGGGAGCCCAGATTGCCGGCGATGGGCAGCAAAGCGCCCAATCGCCCAACTGACCGACATTAGCCCCCAGGCGCCTTTTGGTGCCTGTGGTTGACTGGCCCGATGCCAAACGATCAGATTTAACCCCTTCCGCGTAGGACGTTTCCCAAAGATACTCTCTGCGCCTGTTTTCCGTTGCGGTCGCTATTTCAGGGTCTTAGGCTCGGTGTGTCGTTGGTTTTCAACGACCGGGTTTAGCCGCCTGAAATCGTCGGACACCGCAGCAGTGCAATACCGAGTAATCGGTATTGACGCCTTATGGCGG
>NZ_AEWE02000107.1:11644-12737 GCF_000190455.2 Pseudomonas sp. TJI-51 | reverse complement strand
CCCAACTGTTTAGCCGCGGTAGGTGGTTGCTCCACTACGACAGGAGCCACACCATGCTGAAGATAGTCCCCGATCCACCCCACCTCCCCCACTCCCTGGAAGACACCCTCATGCTCGCAACCGACTACGCGCTCTGCGCAGAAGCCGTTGCCCAGCAAGCAATGCTGATGCAACCCAGATCACCCGCCTCCGTGTTGATCATGGCCTCGATGCACGAGCTGGAAACACTCCGCCGTTTGCTCGAATCGGCACTGGCGCAAATACAAAGGCCAGCCGACCCGCAAACCATGCATTGAACAGGGGTATTGCTCGATGACCACCGAAAACACCCAATGCACTGTCGGCAAAACCATCTTCTTCCAAGGTGAAAACCAAACTCACCCGCTGTTCCGCATCGAACCGGGCATCCCCTGCCAGAACGCCCGTGAACAGGCGTCGGAACTGATGGGGTATGCGCGGGATTTGACCATTGATGGGTTGATGGAAGACAAGCCAAAGCTGATCTGGGCAGCGCACTATCTTTGCGCTCTGGGGAAAGCGCTGCTGGATGATGCGGAGTTGGGCATGATGCGCTGAACCTCAGGGTCAAAGGCGATAGAAGTCAGTCGGCTCGCAGCTATCAATCACTGACGCTATCGCCCGCCAAGGGCCCCTGTGCGCGCGGCGAATGAGGGCGTCGCACGCGCAGGGGCATCCCCCCCTAACCCCTCAAATCCGAAACACCCCCACCTGCCCATACAACCCTTGCGCCAAGCGCTGCAAGGCCCCCGCCGTCTCGGCCGTCTGCTCCACCGCCTGGCTATTCTGCTGCGACATCTGCGCAATGCGTTCAACGTTGCGCGCCACATCCTGGCTAGCCGCGGTCTGTTCCCGCAGTGCCAGGGAAATCTGATCCACCATGCGCACCACGTCCCCCGAAGACTGCCGAATGTTGACGATCGCCTCCCCCGCTTGTTGCGCCAGGGTCACACCGCCTTTGACCTGCTGCACACCCACCTCCATCTGCCCCACGGCCTCGCGGGTGCCGGACTGGATGCGTTTGACCATCTCGGTAATTTCCTGGGTCGAGTTGCCGGTGCGCTGTGCCAGCAGG
>NZ_AEWE02000107.1:7124-11565 GCF_000190455.2 Pseudomonas sp. TJI-51 | reverse complement strand
AGGTTGGTCTGCTCGGCAATGCCGCTGATTACGCTGACAATGCTGCTAATCTGCTCGGCATGGCTGTCCAGTTCGCTGATCTGGCCGGCAGAAGCTTCTACGGTCTGGGCGATCAGGTTCATGCGCGACAGCGTTTCCTGAATCACGCTGCCGCCTTCGCTGGACTGGCGACCCGACTCGCTGGACTGGGCATGCGCTTCCACCGCATTGTCAGAGACATGGTTGATACTCACGGTCAGCTCCTCGACCGTGGCCGCCATCGAGGAGGCCGAGCTCGACTGTTCCTGGGCTGACGCGGAGAGCTGTACCGATGCCGCCGAAATGTTGTCGGCAGCCCCCACCAGTTGTTCGGCACTGGCCCTGATCTCGCCAATCATGGTGCGCAGGCGGTCTTGCATGGCCACGAATGCCTGTTGGAGGGTGCTGACTTCATCCTTACCTTCAATGGCGATAGTGTTGTCCAGGCGCCCGTCAGCGATGTTGCGCGCCAGCGCTACAGCTTCACCCAAGCGGTGGGTGAGGGTTCTTGCGAGGAATGTGGCGATCAGCACAGCCAGGATTGCAGCGACCAGTCCGCCGGCGATCAGGATGGTGAAGGCGGTGGATTTAGCCTGGTCCATCAGCAGGCTGCGCTCGTCCTGCAGGGATTTCTCGGCCGCCTGGAATTCGTTGATCACGGCGCGCATGGCGTCCATTTTGGCTTTGGCCTGGCCCGAGCTTATCTGGCTGACCAGCGTTGTCAGCGGCGCGCGGTCAGCATTGACCTCGCGGCGCAGGTTCACGCTGGTTTGCATGTCTTGCTGCAGCCACTGTTGGTAAAGCTGTTGCAGGCCGGCCAGCCGGGCTTGCTGCTGGGGGTTGTCGGCGGTTGCCTGCTTCAGGCGATTGAGCGCGTCGGTGAACGCTTCTTCGCCTGTGTTCATGGGCTCAAGGAAGCTGTCCTGGCCGGTAAGGGCAAAACCGCGCATGGCGGTTTCTATGTCGACAAGGCTGTTGAGCATGCTGCTGGAGCTGTTGAGCACGTCGTAGCTGTGGATGTTGCGCTTCACGCTGCTGCTGACCTGGTCGAAGCCTCGCAAGGCAGTCAGTACCAATACGGCGATGATGAGCAGTACAAGACCGAAACCGGTGTACAGTTTTTTCGAGATACTGAGATTGTTGAGCATCGTGGGGGCAACCCTTCAAGGCCTGGCTGGACGCTACGCTGGGTCCCGTGCACAAGGGTGCGGACGGGTTTTCGCGTAGTGACGTTTTGATATCAGACCTATGATTATCTTGTACAGGAAAAGTTCTTTGTACAATTTTATTTGATTGGGGGATGCGAGGGTTGGATTGGGAGGAGGTCACCCAGCTCTGGGGCTGGGTGACGATCATGAGCCTGGGCTGGCTTACCAGCTGTAACTCAACTTGGCGGTCACTTCCCGCCCTGGGTTGTAGTAATCGGCCGTACCCGAGCCCACCACATGCTGCTCGTCGAACAGGTTGCTGACATTCAGCGCCAGGTCGGTGCCCTTGGCGATCTTGTAGTTCAGCGCAGCGTCGAACAGGGTGGTGCCGTCGCTTTTCTTGGTGTTGGCCGCGTCCATGAAGTAACCGCCCACGTACCGCGCCCCCAAGCCCACGCTCACGTCGGTGTCGGGTATGTCGTAGTAGCTCCACAGCGAAGCCGTATGCTTGGGCGCAACGGTAAACGCTTTGCCTTTGAGCGAGCTGCCGTCATACAGCGAGCCGCGCAGCACTTCGGTGTCCATGTACGAATAGGCCCCGATCAGGCTGAGGTTTTGCGTGACCTGGGCCTTGGCTTCCAGGTCCAGGCCGCGCGCGCGGGACTCGCCCACGGTTTGCTGCTCGATGATGCCGCTGGGCAGCACCACGGCGATGGTGACGTTTTCCTGGGTCAGGTCGTACACGGCGGCCGAGAACATCGCATCCATGCCCAGCGGCGAGTACTTCACGCCCACTTCGTACTGCCTGCCGGTCTGCGGGGTAACCCCTACCTGCGGCGGCGAAACCGATTCCACCATGCTGACGTAGGTCGACACTTCATCGTTGACGATGTAGGTCAGCGCGCCGCGGTAAGAGGTTTCCGAGAAGGTGTCGCTCTGCCTGTTCACACCCCCCACATACTCGGTGCTGGTCAGGTCCATCGAGTCATTGCGCATACCCACCGTGGCAATGACGCGGTCGTAGAAGGACAGGTTCTGCTGCAGGAACACGGCCTTGGTGGTGGCGTCGTTTTTCTCGCGGCTATACGGCGTGATGCCGCCGGGTACGCCGGTGAACACGGGGTTGGCGATGTCTATCGACGGCGCCAGGCTGTACACCGAGCGCTGTTTGTTGGTCGAGTCCAGGTATTCCACGCCCACCAGGGTGCTGCTGTCGATGTGCTCGAACTGGGCATCGTACTGCAGCATCAGGTTGCCATTGAGCTGGTCCGCGTCGGTGTCGGTGCCGAACACGTAGCGGGGGATCACGGTGCCCACCCGCTCGGCGCTGTCGCTCAGGTAGACGTAGCCGAAGTCATCGCTCAGCTCGCTGTAGCGCAGGTTGCTGCGCAGGGTGAAACCGTTGTCGAAGTCGTGGGTGATGCTGGCGCTGAGGCTGGTGCGCTCCACATCATGGAAGTTGTAGCCGGGCTCGCCGTAGAAATCGCTGCGGTCGTATTCCTTGTCCAGCGGGTAGCCACCGCTGTTGGGCGAGCTGTTGGTCTTGAGGTAATCGAGAATCACCGTGGCCGAGGTGAAGTCGCTGGGCGCCCAGGTCAGGCCGCCCATCACGAAGCGGTTGTCGTCTTGCGAGTGGTCGTACTCGCGGTCGCTGTTCTGCAGCTTGGCCGTGAAGCGGCCGGCCAGGGTCTGCTCGTCGTTCAGGGCATCGCCCACGTCAATGCCGGTCTCGGCATGGTCGTAGGAGCCGTAGGTCACGTAGCCCTGGCCGAACTTCTCGAAGCGCGGCTGTTTGGTCACGAAGTTCACCGAGCCGCCCGGGTCTGCCGGGCCGAACAGGGTGGAGTTGGCGCCGCGCAGAATCTCGATGCGCTCATAGGCATAGGGGTCTTCGCGCACACCGCGCATCGAGCTCAGGGTAAGGCCGTCGCGGTAGGTGGTGGCCTGGAAGCCGCGGATCTGGAAGTAATCGTTGCGGTCGTCCGAGCCGTAGAAGTCGCTGACCACGCCCGGGCTGTACTGCAGCGCTTCTTCGGTGGTGCTGACGCTGCGCTGCTCCATTTCCTTGCGGGTCACCACAGACACCGAGGCCGGGGTATTGAGGATGCTGGTGGCCACCTTGCCACCGACCCACAGTTCCTTGGCCACCACTGAATTGAGGTCGTCATCGGCGCTGGCCTTGACCTTGGCATTGATGATGACCGGCGCCAGCCGGTAATCCTCGGTCGCACCCAGCTCCAGCGGGCCGGCAGCCGGCGCTTGCGCAATGATCTGGTAGGCCTGGGGGCCTTGCTGTTCAACCTGCAGATCGGTCCCCTGCAACAGCGCCGACAACGCGGCGGGCGTCGCCAGGCCGCCCTGCACGCCCGGGGTGGTGCGGTTGGCCACGGTCTGCGCGTCGAAGGCCAGGCTCACACCCGCCTGGCGGGCAAAACGGTCCAGCGCAGGTGCCAGCGGGCCAGCAGGGATGTTCCACTGCTGCAGTTGCAGGGCGTGATCAGCGCCAGCAGGTTGTGCCAGCGCTGGCAATGCCGGGCTGCTGACAACCAAACCCAGAATCGCCGCGTGCATGGCACGGCTGAGGGGGTGGCGCTGTGGAACCGGTGTCGAACTCATTTTCTCGCTCCGTAGAGGGTCGGCGGGCGGCCTGTATTCCGGCCTTGTGCAAAGGCCGAACGAGAATGAGAAAACACCTCATTTATTTTCAGAAAAAATGGACGGGGGTAATTGCCTCAGCGTGTACCGACCGCCTGGCGCACTTTCACCAGCAGCTCATAGAGCTGAAACGGCTTCACCAGCATGTCCATGCCCGCGCCGAGAAAGGCCTGGCGATCCTGGGCCGCATCGGCGTACCCGGTCATGAACAGCACCGGCAAC
Source organism: Pseudomonas sp. TJI-51 (assembly GCF_000190455.2). Taxonomy (NCBI): domain Bacteria; kingdom Pseudomonadati; phylum Pseudomonadota; class Gammaproteobacteria; order Pseudomonadales; family Pseudomonadaceae; genus Pseudomonas; species Pseudomonas sp. TJI-51. The sequence continues at coordinate 7,522 of NZ_AEWE02000107.1, read as the reverse complement.
TGGGGCCGGTAGCACCGCGCCAGGTCGGCCAGTTCGCGGCCGCTGAGGGTCGGCAGGCCAACATCGGTCAGCATCATGTCCAGGCTGGCGTCGTCGCGCAGGTGCCGCAACGCCTCGTCAGTGGTGGTGGCCACCGTACAGCGGTACCCGGCATCGGTCAGCGCTTCTGCCACCGCCACCTGCACCGAGGCCATGTCTTCCACCACCAGCACGTGCTCGCCATTGCCTTGCAGGTTCTGCACGTTGGCCGGCTCCACCGCTACCGCTGCCTCCGCGCTGGCCGGCAGCAACAGGGTCACCTCCGTGCCCTGCCCCACCACGCTGCTCAGCAGCACATGCCCGCCGGACTGCCGGGCGAAGCCGTAGATGGTCGACAGCCCCAGCCCGGTGCCCTGGCC
>NZ_AEWE02000107.1:1896-7033 GCF_000190455.2 Pseudomonas sp. TJI-51 | reverse complement strand
CAATGTAATGGCCGTCCGCCAGGTCGGGGTTGCCCTGCGACCAGGTGGCTGCGGTGTTCACCCAGATCCGCCCGCCCTTGGCCAAGGCATCGCGCGCATTGATCACCAGGTTGAGCACCGCGCTCTCCAGTTGCACCGGGTCGACCAGGGCGATGGCCGGGTGGGTCGACAGGTCCAGGGTAAGCTGGATGCGCTCGCCGATGGTGCGGTTCAGCAGCTCTTCCAGCGAGCGTACATGCTGGTTGACGTCCACCGGGCGGGTATCCAGTGGCTGCTGGCGCGCGAAGGCCAGCAACCGATGGGTCAACGAGGCCGCGCTGGTGGCTGAACTGAGTGCGGCTTCGGCGTACCTGGGCACTTTCTCTATACGGTTTTCCGCCACCCGTTTGCAGATCAGTTCCAGGCTGGTGATGATGCCGGTGAGCAAATTGTTGAAATCGTGGGCAATGCCGCCGGTCAGGCTGCCCAGGGCATCCATTTTCTGCAGTTGCAGCAGTTGCGCTTCAGTGCGTTCGCGCACCGCCACTTCCCGCGCCAACTGGCTGGTGGCATCGTCCAGGCGGGCCAGGTGGGAGCGTTCCCGGTGGCGGTGCTCGGTGATGTCCTCGATGAACACCAGGCACAGCCCTGGCGCCTGGTAGGGCGACAGCTGCCACTCGGTTTCGCGTACATGCCCGTGCACCAGCATGCTCAGGGTGCCCTTCCAGCGCTCGCCAGCCGCCAGGTGCCGGCGCAGGTCGGCCAACGCTGGCTCCTGGCCGCTGGCAAAGCATTCCAGCAGTTGCGAGGGGTTGCTGTTTTCCTGGGTCAGGTGGCTGAACGCTTGGTTGCACTCGTGCACCTTGAACTCGGCGTCGAGCACCGCGATGGGCGCCGATACACCGGTAAATATCTCGCGAAAGCGCGCCTCGCTGCGGCGCAGGGCGCGCTCGGCATCCCGCACCCGCAACAGGGTACGCAAGGTTGCCAGCAACACATCCGGGTCTACCGGGTGCACCAGGTAAGCATCGGCGCCAGCGTTCAAGCCGGTGATGATGTCACCGCTCTGGATCGACGCGGCCGACACGTGAATCACCGGCAACAACGCCGTGCGGGCATCTTCGCGCAGCAACCGTACGACATCGAACCCGCTCATGTCGGGCAGGTTCACGTCCAGGATCAAGGCATCTATCTGCTCGTCGCGAATCAGCGCAAGGCCTTCACCGCCGGTGCCTGCCTCCAGTACTTCGTAGCCGTGCACTACCAGGCGCCGGCGCAGTGCGTAGCGGGTGGCGACGTTATCGTCCACAATCAGCAAGCGCACCTCAGGTTTCATCGGCGTTCTCCTGAGCCAGGGCCAGAGGAATCACCACGAAGAAGGTAGAGCCTTCCCCTGGTTCACTGTGCACCCCCACTTCGCCACCCAGCAGCATGGCAAAGCGCTTGCACAACGACAGGCCCAGACCAGTGCCGCGAAAGCGCTTCTGCAGTGGCGAATCTACCTGGGTGAAATCTTCGAACAACGTATCCAACAGCTCTGCTGCAATGCCAATGCCGGTATCACGGACGGCAAAGCGGATGCGGTCGTCGCCATACAGCTGGGCCGACACCCGCACCTCACCCTGGGCGGTGAACTTCAGCGCGTTGGAAATGAAATTGCGCAGAATCTGCGCGAGCTTCTTGTCATCGGTGTACAGCCGCGGCAGCCCTGTAGGCTCCTCGAAGATAAGGTCGACTGCAGTAGCGTCGACAATCGGCCGGAACATGCCGCGCAAGGCCGCGAACAGATCGAGCATGTCGAACCAGGCCGGCGAGATGCTGATGCGCCCGGCTTCGATCTTGGCAAGGTCGAGCAGGTCGTCGACCATGTCGGACAGCTCGCGGGTGGCGGTGCTGATAAAGGTGACCTGGCGGTGCTGTTCAGCCGACAGCGGCCCGTCGAGCTCGTCGGTAAGCAGGCCGGTGATGCTCAGGATCGAACCCAGCGGCGTGCGGAATTCGTGGCTCATGTACGACAGGAAGCGGCTTTTCAAGTCCGACGCCTGGCGCAGCTGTTCGGCCTGTATGTCCAACTCGGCGTACAGCGCCAGCACGCCCTGGTTGGTTTCTTCCAGTTCGGCACGCAGGGCATCGTTATCCGCCTGCAGCCGGGCAATTACCTCTGCATCAGCCATGCGCCGCCTCCAGGTCGATGACCAGCACGGTTACATCATCCCGGCCCCGGCAGAAGTCGCGGTGCAGCAATGCCGCGATCACGGCCGGGTGACGGTGCACCAGGCCAGGGTAATTCTCCAGATTCCAACGGGACTGCAGGCCGTCGCTGTACATGATCAACAGTTTTCCATTCGCTTGAGCGTAGTCAAATACCTGGGCTTTTCTATACTGGCCGCCAACGATACCGGGCAACGAAGCCAACCCACGCACCTGGGTGGCGCTCACCAGGCTGGCGCCGATATTGCCGATGCCGGCAAAACCGAGGTGGTCGCGGGCACCGTCATAGCGTGCTATCGCCACCGCGCCACCACGGCCGCCATTCATGGCCTGGTGCATGGCCTGCAATTGCTCCAACTGGCCGGCGAACGGGGCCTGGGCAAACACTGCCACGCCCGCGCTGGCTGCAGCCTGGGCATCCACACCGTGGCCCAGGCCGTCGATCACCAGGGCGCTGATACGCTGCCCTTCGATCGCCAGGTGCCAGGTATCGCCACAGGCGGGGTCGCCATGCAGGGCATGCTGGCTTACCCCCACGCGCAAGTCTGGCGCGTGGTCGCGCTGGGCATGCACGCGCGCCAGCACCACCGCGCCGCGCGCATCGGCGTACACATCGAATACCTGGGCCATGCGCGCCAAGGCACCCAGGCCGATACCCTGGGTGCCTGCGGTTGAATAACCATCGGTCAGGCAGGCCTGTGCATCAAAGCCCTGGGCACGGTCCGCCGTGAGCAGTTCAATGGCATAACCCCCGTGCTCACGGGGCAGCACCCGCAGGTGCAGTTCACCGCAGCCTGCATGCTTGAGCACGTTGCTGCACAGCTCGGTGGCCAGCAGCGCCACACGGCCGCAGTCCTCTTCGTCAAAGCCGTGCCGCTCGGCCAGCTTTTGTGCGGTACGCCGGGCGTGGCCAACATCGCTCGGGTCTGCCAGGCCCATCACCTGGGTCTGGCTGGCGAACAGGTTCATGCCCATCGGGTGATCGTCACGCGTGTGCCCTGCCCTGGCGCGGTGTCCAGTTCGAATTCATCGACCAGCCGCCGAGCGCCGGTCAGGCCCAGGCCCAGGCCACCGCCCGAGGTCCAGCCGTCAGTCAGCGCCAGCTTGATGTCGGGGATGCCGGGGCCCTCATCGCGGAACAACAGGCGCAAACCGGTGCGCCCGCCATCCTCCAGCACAGCCCAGTCCATGTCGCCACCACCGCCATACACCACCGTGTTGCGCGCCAGTTCACTGACTGCCGTCACCAGCTTGGTCAGGTCCACCAGGCGCATGCCGCATTCGCCGGCCAGCTTGCGCGCCAACTGACGCGCCAGTACCACATCCTGTTCGATTCGTACCGGTTGGCTGCCGCTTTCGCGCACATTCATTTTTGGCTCACACGTTGACGCAGCACTTGCATGCCACGCTCCACATTGAGTGCCGTGCTTACGCCCGGCAGGGTAAGGCCCAGTTCGACCAAGGTAATGGCCACGGCCGGCTGCATGCCGACCACCATGGTTTCGGCATCCAGAATGCGGGACAGGCCAGAAATGCTGGCGATCATCCGGCCGATGAACGAGTCGACCATGTCCAACGCGGAAATATCGATCAACACGCCCCGGGCCGAGGTACTGCTGATGCGCTCGGTCAGGTCTTCCTGCAGGGTCATCGCCAGCTGGTCGTGCATGTCGACCTGAATGGTCACGAGCAGGAACTCGCCCATTTGCAGGATCGGGATACGCTCCATGGGCTTACCCCTGCTTGCTGATGTCGCAGCCCAGGCGTGCAAGGGCTAGCTTGAGGGCGTCGGCCAGGCTGGCCTTGGTGGTCAGCGAGCCCAGGTCCAGCCCCAGGTGCACGATGGTCTGGGCGATTTGCGGGCGCACGCCACTGATGATGCAGTCGGCGCCCATCAGGCGGATGGCCGTGACGGTCTTCAGCAGGTGCTGGGCGACCAGGGTGTCGACGGTAGGCACACCGGTGATATCGATGATGGCAATTTCCGAGCCGGTGTCGACGATGCGTTGCAGCAGCGACTCCATGACCGTCTGGCTACGCTGCGAGTCCAGCGTACCGATCAGTGGCAGCGCCAGCACCCCGTCCCACAGTTTGACCACAGGGGTAGACAGCTCCAGCAGTTCTTCCTGCTGGCGCCTGATCACTTCCTCGCGGGTTTTCTGGAAAGCGCGGATGGTGTGCATACCCATGCCATCGAGCAGTTCCGACACCAGCCACAGTTGCTCGGCCAGGCGTGCCGGCTCGCTGCTGTACTGCGTTTGCAGCAAGCCGAACAGCGGCCCTTTCAAAGCGAAGATGAAGAACGCGGCCTGGTGCGAATCGTGGCCAAGCTGAGCCCGGCTGGCAGAAAGCTTCTCCAGGAACCGGCGCAACGCCTCCCACTCGCTGCCGGCCAGGTGGTTGCCGCCACCAGCGCGCAGGCCGTCCACCAGCAACTGCAGAAATTCCTGGGTTTCCTGTGCCAGTACCTGTTCTTTGATATTGCGCGTGGCGCCGTTGGTTTCGAGGCTGGCTATCCATTCCTCGCGCAGTTGCGCCTGGCTATGTTGGATAGCCTCCAACGTGCTGCCTTGCAGTGTTGCCATGTGCCTTCGCTCCAGTGGTGAAGGCCGGCGTCCCGATGAATGGCCGGCCTGCTGTGAATGACATTTGCCGGTTCGATTAGTTGTGCAGCGGGAAAAGATAATTGCATTAAGCCATTTAGGATAGCCCAACGGCTTCGGATTGCGGCAGCCTACTGCGAAACGGTTTTATAGGAATGCATACCATCACGGCATGACATCGATGCAACCTTGAACCGTACCTCATATTGCAAGTACCCGCCCGGTAATCGGCGGCGGGGCGGAGGCAAGATGCCCAAGGCGCTCGGAAACCGCCTGGCGCACTCGGTAGGCAACTCCAGCGCAAAAAAAAGGCACCTACCCATAGGTAATGCCTGTCAGTTAAG